>JBAQHC010000073.1:0-28113 GCA_049288095.1 Alphaproteobacteria bacterium
TAGGCCCGCGCGTCTCGCCGGCAATCACCACCCGGTTGGTCGTCGCCAGGCTCTCGCAGGCGACCCTGATCTTCCACGGGTCATAGCCCTTCTCCAGGCCGACCCGGAAATAAGCGTCCACCACCTCGTCGGAGATCCGGTCGCATACCTTGTCCGGATGCCCCTCCGAAACGCTCTCGCTCGTAAACACATAAGACGATCGCGCCATGGTTACTTCCTCCCTCAGCTTCCTTCTTTTTAATGGCGCGACACTTGCGCAAAGCGCTTACCCCCTGTCAACAAAATTCCCATTTGCCGCCAGCCCGATGAACTTGGGCGCTTTCCCACTTCCACCGGTCTAATGGGAATCTGCCCAATCCCACACTATATGTAGAACTTGGGAAATTTGTTGACGCCTGAGAGCGCGCTTCTCTACAAACGGGGCGCTCCCGGGGGGAGGACAACAAAAACGAGGCAAAGCCCGATGGAACAGGTCGCAGCGCTCGTCAAAGAAATTGAAGCCTTTTGCCGGCAAGCCGGCTTAGCCGAGACGACATTCGGCCGCCAGGCCGTGAATGACGGCAAGCTCATGCGGCGCTTGCGCGAGGGCAAGGGCATTACGCTCAAGACCATGGAGCGCGCTCGCTCCTACATGCAAAACCACGCGAGCGGTAATGGCGCGGGCGCCGCGGGCAAGCTTGCTCAGCCTACGGATAGACGCTCGCCCGGCCTTGCGCGGCCGATCTTTACGCCGGTCTCGCCGATGCCGCTCACGCAGCGCACAGATGTCTTGCGGGCGAAGAAGCTTGATCCAACGAAGCCGCCGAGCACGGAGGAGGGCGGCAGGGAATTCCGCTTCTATGACAACCGCCAGAAATATTTGATGTTCGTCAACACCTGCAACGAGAAGTGGGTGGTTGCGGACCGCGTCTCCAAAGAGCTTGCGCTTATTGCGCCATCGCCGCCGGCGATGCGCGTGTTCGATGCAGGTATGGGTGACGGCAGCGTCGTCACGCAAGTGATGCGCCGCATGCACAAGCGGTTTCCCAACGTGCCGTTCTATATCGTCGGAAAGGAAATCAGCCTTGAGGATGTGCGCTTAACGTTAGAGAAGCTGCCGGATCGGTTCTATGAGCATCCGGCAACGGTGATGGTCATTACCAATCTCTACTACACCGAAGCGCCATGGCTCTCGCCCCGCTCGATGAGCGCAGCGTCGGCGCTCAATTGGAAAGAGGTCGCGCTGACCGGCGATTCGGCGGCCGATTACGATGAGCAAATCAAGGATTTGCAAGGCTTTCTCGCCGATGGCTGGCAGGCCAAGGCATCACCCAAGACCGGCAATCCGCTTTATGTGCGCCCCTCGATTCTCGTGCTTTATCGCGAGGACCACAAATTCCTGCTCGATCGAGTGCTGCCGCGGCGGGGTCAGAACGACGCAAACTATGATCTTGTGATCGCTTCGCAGCCGTACAGAGCGCGCATGCCGGCCGAGTTCAAGGTCGATAAGGTGCTCGCGCCGCTCGCTCGCGCGCTCGGGCCGGGCGGACGCATGATCGTCGTGCATTCGGCAGGCGATGACCCGGGGCTTGAAATCGTGCGCAAGATTTGGCCCAGCGAACAGCCCTTCATAACCGACAGGCACACGCTTTTACGCGTGATGAAGCACGAGCTCGGCAAATCGGAGCGCGACCTCAATTTCAATACGTATGCGGACAATCGCGCGATCTTTCAGTATCACATGCACACTTTGCCGACGGAGATCGGCGAGGCGATCGGCACATCGACGGCGTTCGCGGCGTGGAACAATT
This sequence comes from Alphaproteobacteria bacterium, assembly GCA_049288095.1. Taxonomy (GTDB): domain Bacteria; phylum Pseudomonadota; class Alphaproteobacteria; order CAWBKL01; family CAWBKL01; genus CAWBKL01. The sequence goes on from JBAQHC010000073.1 coordinate 1,791, forward strand.
CGGTTTATGTCGCGCAGATCGAAGATCAGCGGCTTGAGCCGGTGATGAAAGACGGCAGTTATCTCGAAGCCACGCGCGAAGTGCTGCAGAAGCATGGCGGGCTTTGGTTTAACGACGAGAGCTTCGTCATTTCGCGGCGACGTAAATAGCTTCAGGGTCATTGCGAGCGAAGCGAAGCAATCCATGGTTCGACAGGCTCATCATGACGTCATCCTGAGCTTGTCGAAGGATGGATCGCCACGGCGCGTTCCGCGCCTCGCGATGACGGCTAAACCTCTTTGCCGGCGAGCGCGATGATCAGCTTACGAGAGTTCGCAAGCGCTTGACGTTCGGTCGGCGTTAGCAGCGCAAGTGCTTCTTTTACCGTCGAAGCATCAGCAATTTTTGCCGCTGCGATAATTTCCTGTGCATCGAACCGATCTTTCGGCGCGTGCTGCTCGGACTCGATAAGCGCAAGATGCGCGCCGCGCACATTACCATTCGCCGCGAGCGTTTCAAAGCTGGCGGCTTGTGCGATGGCTTCCGAATAGACCAGCTTAAGGCTGGTCGCGCGTTCAGCAATCTTGGGCGGTGCAACCTCTTCAGGAGTCAGGAATAGACCAAGCCGCCTCGTCGTCTTGCCGGCTTCGTGCGATGCGGTTCCGCCGGAGAGAAGGATCGAGAATAGAAGACCGATCAAAGCAGGAGAAAGCCAGGCTGCCAAAGCGGGCGAGACCAGGAATGCCGCAATCGTGAGCGCGACGCCGAATATGACGTGGCGCGCATGGCGCCTTGCGACCGCCGAAAGCGCGATATCGCCGCCATCGCGACGTTGCGGCTTCCAGCCCGTATCTTGGCCGCGCAGCACGGCCCAAACGGCGCCGGTTTGAATGAGCATCATGATCGGCGCGAGCAGGGCGGACAGCAGGATCTCGCACACAACGCTCACCGCGCCGTGGAACACGCCGCCTGCTTCGTTGCGCCATTTCTTGTCGAAGATGAGCAACAGATAGCCATAGAGCTTCGGCGTTAGTAATACCGCCATAGTCATGTAGAAGAGGCCAAGCGCGCGCTCCGGGTCGATGATCGGCCACTGGGGAATGTCGGAGAAATAGTCCGGAAAATACTCCGGCCGCAGCAACTGTGCTTGGATCGAAAGCGCAAGGCCGCACAAGATCAGCATCAACCAGAAGGGCGAAGCGAGATAGGACATGATGCCGGAGATGAAATGCATCCGGCTGACCCAATTAAGGCCGCGCGCACTGATGAGACGACTGTGCTGAAGATTGCCCTGACACCAGCGGCGATCCCTGATGGCAAGATCAAGCAGCGACGGCGGACATTCCTCGTATGAGCCATTGAGGTCCATCGCGGTGCGCACTTTCCAGCCGGCGCGGCGCAACAATGCTGCTTCAACGAAATCATGAGACAGCACCGAGCCGCCGAAAGGCGGCCGCCCGGAAAGTTCTGAGAGGCCCGCCGCGCTCATGAAGGCCCCGGTTCTGATAATCGCGTTGTGGCCCCAATAATTGCCCTCGTTCTGTGTCCACCAAGCGAGCCCTGCGCCCATTAGTGCCCCATAGGCGCGCGCAGCAAACTGCTGAATGCGGGCGAATAATGTGTCGGCGTTGATGATGAGCGGGATGGTTTGCAAAAGGCCGAGGCCCGGGTCGGCTTCCATGCGGCGCGCTAGCTCGATCATGGTCGCAGAGCCCATGGTCGAGTCGGCATCGAGCACGAGCATGAAATCGTAGGCCGGGCCCCAGCGGCGACAGAAATCGGCGATGTTGCCAGTCTTGCGATGTTCGTTGTGCTTGCGGCGGCGATAGAACACATTGCCGAAATCGCCGATGCGCTCGCGTAATTTGAGGAAGGCGGCCTCCTCGGCGAATGCCTTCTCCGCCTGCGTTGTGTCGCTCAGAATGAAGAAGTCGAAGCTTGCGCCCTCGCCGGCATCGCGCAGCTCGCTGATGCTGGCCTCGATGGTGGCGAAGATGCGCACTGGATCTTCATTGTAGACCGGGATGATAACGGCGGTGCGCTTAGTGAGCGAAGCCGGAACGCCTGCGGCGGCGCGGCGCGGCCAACGATTCGCGGCGAGTGCGAGAAAGCCTGCCGTTGCGCTCACGAAGGAGAGCGCGATCCAGGAAAAATTGATGCTGAAAAGAACCAGCACGCCCCATTCGAGCGGCGTCATGCCGCCGACGGAAAGCACGAGATACATTTGCCAAATGGCCCAGCCAATGAGGGCGAGGGTGCCGGCGAATGTGGCGACGCGACGCCAGGTGGCTGAACGCTCAGCGGGCGGGATGACGCGTGTCTTATTCTGATCCCAACGCCAGAAATCTTGCGCTGGCATATCACCCGGCGTTTCTGCCGGCACGGCAGGCTGGCCGCGCGGTGGCAGGGCGAACAGGCGTACGATGTTTTGCTCGAGCGTCATCAGCGAGTCCAGCGATACAGCCAGGTTTCGGTGATCGGAGCGTCACTGCGCTTGAGCGATGCGCGCAGCTCAACCAATGGCGCGGACCCTGGATCGAGCTGAAAGGACAACCGCCAGCCGCCGCTATGCGGATTGGGCTGCACGACAACATTGGTCACCGTGCCCGATGAAGCCGAGACAGCGGCCAGCGGCGGGCTCGACGCATCGGCGGATTGAACCTCGGGTGTGTAATCGATCACGAAAATACGGCCGCGCCCGCCGCCCCACGGCTCGCCAACGCGCGTCATCTCGATCTGCGCGAGTGAGGGGCGCAGCGGCGGATTGTCGGACCAGTAAAGTTTGTAGCTGAGCGAGTAAGCCTTGCCGGGAGCAATTGGCACGCGTGGGCGCCAGAACGCGACGATGTTGTCGTGTGTTTCGGCATCCGTCGGAATCTCGACCAGGATGACATTGCCGTCGCCCCAATCGCCTTGTGGCTCGACCCAAAGGCTCGGGCGGCGCTCGTAATTGGCTTCGAGATCCTCATAGTCGGCGAAATTGCGGCCGCGCTGCAGGAGGCCGAAGCCTTTCGGGCTGCTGTCCATGAATGCGCTGATCTGCAGTTCCGATGGGTTGGAGAGCGGGCGCCAAATCCATTCGCCCCTGCCGCTATACATCTCGAGGCCGTCGGAATCGTGAACCGCGGGGCGGAAATCATCCGTATCCGAATGATCATTGGGCCCGAAAAAGAACATGCTCGACATGGGCGCGATGCCGACACGATCAAGACGGACGCGCGGGAACAGCGTCATCGTGACGTTCATAACGGTTGCCGCGCCCGGATCGATGGTGAAGTGATAGGCGCCGGCAACGCTCGCGCTGTCGAGAAGCGCGTCGACATTGATCACGCCCTCATTGGAAGCGGGCTGCTGGATCCAGAATGTTGTGAAGCGGGGAAACTCCTCGCCCCTGGGCTCCGCGGTGTTGACGGCAAGCCCGCGCGCCGAAAGCCCATAGGCTTCGCTGCGGCCGACGGCGCGGAAATAACTTGCTCCCAGAAACACGGCCACTTCATCGAAATAGTCGGCGCGATTGATGGGGGCGTGAATGCGAAAGCCGGCAAAGCCAATGTCACTGTCGGTCGAAGCCGGCTTAGAGCCCGCTGCCTTCTGAAGCGCAGCCGCTGCAACGGGCCCGAACGAAAACAAATCCGGTGCATACGTCACTAGCACCGGTTTGCCGCCCGAAATGATGTAGATCTGAACTTTATCGGGATAATAAAGCCCGCGATGAAATAGCTGCAGCTGGAACGGCAGATGCGCATCCTTCCAGATCGCGCGGTCCGGCCTGAACCTGATGTCGCGATATTGGTCATAGGTTAGATTCTGGAAGCGCGACGGCAATCTACCAGCAGGAGCCGTGTAAGGCTTCTCGGCCAGTTTGTGCGCCATCGTAACGACGTCGTTATAGGAAAAACCGGAGCCGGTTCCGCGCGCAGAAGAACTAGGAGCCGGCCCTGCTGCCGTCACGAGCAGGCAGGCTGCAAGCAGAAAGATGCCGGCGCAGAAGCGCCTTAAGGACATCAACAACTCGGACGCCAACTTCATCAACCCCTTCCACCCAAGCACGTGGCTCTACGATGCGCGAAGCCTCGCCCGTCGCGTTTAATCGCCAGTTCTGGTGGTGCCTTCCCCCCAGGCGTACTCACGCGGCGAGCAACGATTCTCTTATCTTCTGCCGCTCATGCCTTAACCCACTCTATCTCACGAGCCGGTGAGCCGGTGAGCCGGGCAACTGGTCGCACTTACGAAGATGTCCGGCAGCCTCACTATAGGCGACAAGCTTAACGCCAATATTGTCGGGGCGCGGCGGAACTGGGGCTCAAATTGGGCCGTTTATTGGCACCGGGCACCAGCCTCAAATCCCCGCCCCGGGCTCACGACGTAATATGGGTGTGGCAGATGAAGATTAAACCCCCGGGCTAGGCAACCATTCGCACGGCGGCGTGTTCTTAGCCGCGAGTACCGGAGAGAACTCGCCTCCGCCCCGCCCCCCATCCTACCTGGAGGAGGCGTGGTCTCTTCCAAGGGGCAGCCCAAAAGGCTGCCCCTTAGTTGCTTGTGCGTCTCATGTGCCGCGCAAAAGGCGCTCGGCTAAGTTCAAATTCTCGGTGGTGTTGACGTTGAAGAGCGGATCGTAGACGTCCGCGGCAAGGACAACCGTGCGCCATGAGACCAGCTTCAAATAATCGGTCATCTTGCGCACGCCGCGCTTGAGCGCGAAATCGATGTCCGGCAATTGCTGAAGATCCCATAGCGCGCAGACCGGGCTTTGATCGGTTCTGGTGGCGGCGACAACGGCCTCGGCATCGCGCGCGGCGGCAAGGCGCCTGATGAAGTCCACCGGTAGAAATGGTGTATCGACGGGCACGGTCGCGAGCCATTTGATGCCCGAAAGGCTTGAGGCCCAGGCAAGCCCGGCATGAATGCCGCCCAGCGGACCGGCGTCGGCAATGATGTCGGGCACGATGGGCGCACCGAATGTGGCGAATTCCGCTTCGTTGTGGTTGGCGTTGATCGCTCTGTGTTCAAGCGGCGCCAAGGCCTGCAGTGCATGCGCGATCAGCGGCTTGCCCGCGAGCAAGGCGAAGGCCTTGGGATTGCCGCCGAAGCGGCGCGAGAGGCCGCCTGCGAGCACAAGGCCTGCAATATCGTCGAGATCGCTCAATTTGTGGCGAAGAGGTTATGGGGATCGTTGAAGCACAGCATGGAATCGCTGCGCGCGAGCGCGATCAATGTGAGGCCGAGCTTTTGTGCAAGGTCGATCGCGAAGGTCGTTGGCGCAGAAACGGTCACCAGCATGGGCGCGCCCGCAAGCGCGGTCTTTTGCACAAGCTCGAAGCTGCAACGGCTCGAAAGCAACATGAAGCCTTCGGAAGGCTTTTGCCCGTGGCGCGCCAAATGGCCGATGAGCTTGTCGAGCGCGTTATGGCGGCCAACATCTTCGCGGCAGGCGATGATCTTACCGTCTTTTATGAACGCTGCGGCGTGCACCGCACCTGTCGCCGCGTTGATCGGTTGATTGGGCCGCAGTTCATCCAGGCATTTGAACAAAGTTTCGGACGAAACGCGCGGCGGCGCGCCAAGCGGTCGCGCGGGACGCACGAGATTTTCAAGCTCGATGATGCCGCAAATGCCGCAGCCGGACTGGCCGACAATGTTGCGGCGGCCCGCGGCAATGGCTGCAAAGCGCTCCTTGGGCACGCGCAACGCGGCGAGATAACCGCCGCCGTCGATCTCGCGAATATCGATGCCCTCGATTTCGCTCGCGCGCTCGATGATCGCTTCGCTGAGCGAGAAGCCGGTGACGAAATCCTCAAGATCCTGCGGCGTCGTCATCATCACCGCATGCGCAAGCCCGTTATAGGTGATCGAAACCGGCACCTCGGCGGCGATGTTGCGCTCGCCCGGCGAGAGCCCATCGCGAGCGATGCGAATGGGCGCGTAACGTCGCACTGGAGACTCGAATTCTTTGAGATCGCTCGCCATGGCGGCAATTATAGACCGCTTGAGTGCCAAAAGAATGGTGAAAGCGCTTCAGCCGGCCTATTCCGCGGCTTGCGTCACAAGGCCGTCAATGGTTCCGCCGGACAGCACGATACGCACCGGCTCGAACGAGCGGCGGTGATGGCGCGTCGCCCCTAGGCTTTGAAGTGCCAAAAGATGCTCGCGGGTCGAGTAGCCCTTGTTGCTGGCCCAGCCATAGCCCGGGAACTTCTCATGAAGCGCGCGCATCATGCGGTCGCGCGTGACTTTGGCGATGATCGATGCCGCCGAGACTTGCGGGATCAGCGCATCGCCATCAATGACCGCGCGCGCCATGCATTTGATGCGGGGGAGGTGGATGCCGTCGACATAAGCGAAATCCGCCGTTGTTTCAGCCTTGAGCGCGGCAAAGGCGCGCTTCATTGCCAGCAAGCTAGCGTGATGAATGTTGATCCTGTCGATCTCACGCACGCTGGCAGCGCCGACGCCCCAAGCTTCGGCTGATGCGATGATCGCGCCGTAAAGCTCCTCGCGTACCGGCTCGGCGATCAGCTTGGAGTCGGTCACGCCTTCGGGAACGCGCGCGGGATCGATGATCACTGCCGCCGCAACCACTGGCCCGGCAAGCGGCCCACGCCCGGCTTCATCGATGCCCGCGATACGTGCGCCGATCGGCGGATCGAAAAGGTCTGGGCCTGGTTTTGCGCGCGGCATCGATGCACTCTGCAACAGGGCGCCGCCTTTGCGCGAGAGAGATGAGCGGGTTTTGCTCAGCTTACTCAAATCACCTCCCCCTTGTGGGGAGGTCGGAATGTGGAGCATTCCGGGTGGGGGATTCTTTGTCCAACCCCCACCCTTTATCCCTCCCCACAAGGGGGAGGGAATAAGCATTACAACAGTTTCAGCTGAGGCTCTTCGGGCCTGGGCGGCTTGAAGAGATCGAGCGCCAGGGGCTCCGAGGGGCGGTTCAAATTCAGCTTCTGCTTGGCGAGCTTGAAACGCTCGGCAATCAGCATGGCGTAAGGACCTTCGCCGGTCATGCGCTTGCCCCAGGTCATATCGTAATCCTTGCCGCCGCGCGCGCCCTGAATAAGCGAGATCACGCGGCTCGCTCGGTTCGGCACATTCGCCTCAAGCCATTCGCGAAACAAAGTTTTGATTTCGAGCGGCAAGCGCAGCAGCACATAGCCAGCGCCATAAGCGCCGGCCTCAGCTGCGCGCTCCAGAATCGATTCCATTTCGTGATCTGTGAGGCTCGGGATGATCGGTGCGACCATCACGCTCACCGGCACACCGGCATCGCTAAGCGCGCGTACGGCCTCGACACGGCGTTCGGGTGTTGCGGCGCGCGGCTCCATCATTCGTGCGAGCTTGCGGTCGAGCGTTGTGATCGACAGCGCGACTTTCACCAGATGCTCACGCGCCATATCCGCGAGGATGTCGATATCGCGCAGAATGAGGTTTGATTTCGTGACGATCGTGCACGGGTGATGCGTCTCGCGCAGCACTTCCAAGATCGAGCGCGTAATCTGCATTTTGCGCTCGGTCGGCTGATAGGGATCGGTGTTGGTGCCCATTGCAATCGGCTTGGGTTTGTAGGTTTTCGCCATCAACTCCGCGCGCAAGAGCTTTGCGGCATCGGGTTTGGCGAACAATTTGGTCTCGAAGTCGAGGCCTGGTGAGAGCCCCATATAGGCGTGGGTGGGCCGCGCGAAACAGTAGATGCAGCCGTGCTCGCAGCCGCGATAGGCGTTGATCGAACGGTCGAAACCGATATCGGGTGAGTCATTGCGCGTGATGATTTTGCGTGGCGCTTCGCAAGTCACCGTGGTGCGCACTTGCTCGGGCTCAGGGTCCTCCACGCCCCAGCCATCGTCGAAGGCTTCGGTTTGATGGGCCTCATAGCGGCCGCTCGCATTGGAGAGGGCGCCGCGGCCGCGCGCTTGTGTTGGGTTGGCCATGGGCCAAGCCTAGAACGGCCACTAGAACAAATCAAGAACAAGAAAATGCCATGCGCAGCGGCAATGCGGCAACTTTCCCATCAGGTTCCCGCCGGTAATATCAGGTCCCGATGATCAGCGTTGTAATCGCCACCTCGAACCAAGCCCGGTATCTGCCGGATACACTTTCGGCGCTGGTGCACGCTGCGATGGTGGGCCTTATCGCCGAGGTCATTCTCGTCGATGCCGGCTCGACCGACGGCACATTGATGATCGGTGATGCGATGGGGGCGCGGCTCGTCACCCATGTTGCGGGCGGGCAAGGCGCTCAGCTCGCGGCCGGCGCGGCGATCGCTGCGTCCGAGTGGCTGATGTTTCTGCCGGCTGATGCGGTGCTCGAAAATGGCTGGGATGACGAGGTCGACAGTTTCGTGCGCAGGGCTGACCGCACGCATGGGCGCATCGCGGCCGCGTTTCGCTTCGCGCTCGATGATCCGTCGCCCAAAGCGCGGCGCACGGAGTTTTGGGCACGCCTGCGTTATCGCCTGCTACGCCTGCCGCGTGGGGATCAAGGCCTTCTGATTAGCCGCCGCTTCTATGAGCATCTCGGCGGCTATCAGTCATTGCCGGCGATGGAAGACATCGACCTTGCACGCCGCATCGGTGCCGAGCGCATCGTAGTCTTAAGGTCGGCTGCGCTGTCGAACGCGGAGAGATTTGAGAGCAATCCTTCGCTTGTGGCTTCGCTCCGAAATCTTGCCGCACTCGTGCTTTCTGCGTGCCGCCTGCCTATATCCATGCTCGTGCGGCTCCACGGTTAAGCCGCATCAGCGCGGCAGCCAAGGAATGATCATCGAGACATGCCGCCGGTAGTCTTCATATTGGCTGCCGAAATGCGCAACGAGATCGCGCTCTTCGAAGAAGATGCCGACGAAAATGTAGCCTGTCGTCGCGATCGCGAATTCGAGGTGTCCGAGCGTCATATGCGGCGTGGCCCAGAAGGCGATGATCAGCCCCAAGTAAATGGGATGACGCACGAATGCGTAAAAGAAGGGCGTGCGGAATTCCAGCGGTTCGGGCAAGTGCCCGAAGAGGCGCGCAAAGACTTGCTGAAGTCCGAACAGCTCGAAGTGATTGATCATGAACGTGCTGAGAAACAGGATCGCCCAGCCGACGAAGGAGAGGATTGTAACGGCTTGCGCGAGCGGCGCGCTTTCAACGCTCCAAATAGTCGCCTGCAAAGGCTGCCAAAAATAGAATAGCAGAAGGAGCGCAAGACCTGCGAACAGCACATAGGTGCTGCGCTCGGCTGCGGGCGACACGAATTGCGTCCACCAGGCTTTGAAGCCGGGGCGTGCCATCACGCTGTGCTGGATCGCGAAAACGCCCAGCAGGGCAGCGTTGATGATCAAGCTTGGAACGATCGGGCCCGCAGCGCCGCTATCGATTGATTTGGGTACGAGGAGATTCTCGACAAACCCAATGGCATAGAGAAGCGCAAGAAAGCCCGCGAGATAGCAGAAAATCCCGTAGAGGAATGTGAACGTGCGAATCATGGCATCACCGTTTTTCTTTGACGTTTGTTTGGAGTTATGAGAGCCGCCGGCGAAGTGACCAGCGGCTCCCAGAGGCGCTCAATGTGAGAAGTGCGCTTTGATCGAGGCGAGGCCCGCCTCGTAAATGTCGGCGAATAGCTTGTTCGCTTCCTCGGCCTTGCCGGCATTCGGTACGTAGCTGCCGTTCCAGATCACGATCGAGCGGCCCGCGCCGCGCGGCACGACTCTGATCGTCGCCATGTAGTCCGTTACCGGAAACGGGCTCGATTGGAACGCGTAGGAGTAATAGCGCTCCTCGTCGCTGCGGGCGACTTCCGGCTCGACGAACACGGTCTTGCCGTCCTTTGCTTGCAACGTGCGCGTCGGCGGATTGCCTTGTTCCGTGCAGGACGCGATCGCGGGATGCCACTTCTCGATCGAGCAGAACGGACCGATCAAGGCCCAAACATCGCCGGGTGCGGCATCGACTTCCGCGCTCCGCGAGAGTGAGGCTGCCGGCGCCGCCTGCGCGTTGACGACGGCGAACAGGCAGATCGTCAGGATGATGAGGCCGGCCGTCAATCTGACCGTCCAGCCCCGTGGTTCGAGGACTGTGTTTGACATGTCGTTTCCTTGCTCAGTGATTGGTTGTCAGGTCTTGCGGCCGGCCATTTGGTGCACATCGGTCGCGGTCAGTGTCTTGCCGCCGATGGCCCAATCGCCTTCCTCAACTTCGTTGATCCGCACCCAGGTGACGCCTCGCATCGTCTCGCCTTCAACGGACACCATGGCGTCGGTGACGCGCTTAACGAGGTCTTTCTTCTGACCCGGGGTGAAAACGTTCTTGATGATGTCGATCGTGACGAGCGGCATTTGCTTCTCCATCGGTTTTTTGGGGGCGAACGGCCAAAACCGCCGCCTCGATGGCGTTGCAATAGCGCGTGGGGCGATTACATAGCTTGCAGACAATCTGGAGGTTTTCCGGAGACGGGCCGGAGAAATGCTATAAATCGGGGGCAATGATCTATCGCTTCGGAGAATATGAGCTCGACACGGCCAAGCTCGAGCTGAGGGGAAGTGGCAGCGCGGTTTCAATCGAGCCGCAGGTCTTTGCGCTGTTGCGCCTTCTGATCGAAAACCGCGAGCGCGCGCTCACTAAAGACGAGATTATCGAGCGCGTTTGGGACGGGCGATTCATCTCCGATGCCGCGGTTGCCAGCCGAATCAAGTCGGCGCGCCAAGCGATCGGCGATGATGGCCGCGCGCAGGGCTTCATCAAGACGCTTCACGGCATCGGCTTTCGGTTCGTTGCGGATGTGACCGAGGTCGGTCCCACACGCGTCGATACCTACGAACGTGTGAGCGAGGCTCCGAACGAGATCGCGAAATCCGTTCTCGAACCTTCATCGCGTCCGAGCATTGCGGTTTTGCCGTTTCGCCTTGTCGGAGTCGCGGGGCCTTATGCCGGCATCGCCGATGCGCTGCCCGACGATCTCATCACCGAGCTCTCGAAATTGCGCTGGCTGTTCGTGATCGCGCGCGCATCGACTTTCCGGTTCCGCGATGAAGATGCCGACATCGATCACGTGCGCTCAGTTCTGAATGTGCGCTATTGCCTTTCCGGTGTTGTCGAGATTCTCGGCAGCAGCATGGCTGTTTCAGTCGAGCTTGCCGACACCGAGAGCCGCGGCGTTATCTGGCGCGAGCGCTTCAAGGGCAACGTCGGCGCCGTCCATGAGATCCGCGAAGAGATCGGCCGCGCCGTTATCAGCGCGATGGAGCTACAAATCCCGCTCAACGAGGCGCGGCTCGCGCGATTAAAGTCGCCACAGCATCTCGATGCGTGGTCGGCTTATCACTTGGGCCTTCATCATATGTATCGCTTCACCAAGGGAGACAACGCGCTCGCAACCTCGCTTTTCGAGCGTGCGTCAAAACTGGAGCCGGGCTTCGCAAGAGCTTATGCCGGCCTTTCCTTCACGCATTTCCAGGATGCGTTTTTGCGTTACACGACGGACCTGACGGAATCGGCAAGGCTTGCGCGTCATTTCGCGGAGCAGAGCCTCGAATATGATCCGGTCGATCCGTTTGGCAATTTCACCATGGGCCGCGTGTTCTTGTTGAGCCGGGATCTTGAGGGCAGCCTTGAATGGCTTCAGCGCGCGAACGCCTTGAGCCCCAATTATGCGCAAGCCAAATATTCGAGGGGATGGACGGAGGCGATGCTCGGCAGCGCGCGCGACAGCATAGCCGATGTCGACGCGGCGATGGCGCTCAGCCCGCTTGATCCCTTGCGCTACGCAATGCTCAGCGTGCGGGGCTTTTCGCATATTCTGCTCGGCGAATATGCCGACGCTGCCGACTGGGCCGAGCGCTCGGCCAATTCGCCCGGCGCGCATCCTTTGATCGACATGATTGCTTCCGTTGCGCATGGGCTTAACGGCGACGATGCGAAGGCGCGCGCCCGCGCCGTTGTTGCGAAAACGCGCGCGCCGCATCTTACGAAGGATGATTTCTTCCGCGCCTTCCCGTTCCGCAATGAGGCTGCCAAGAAGCGTATGGCCGTCATGCTCACGCGCTACGGGTTTTAGCGGCCGCTTGCAGGCGCTTCAGTGCGTCTGCGTCGGTCGGGCTGCCCGAGAATGCTGCGGGCCGGCGGCCGGCGCTGCGATAGGCCAATAGGTGGGGCCGAGCGCTGATGGTTTCGGTAAAGCGCGAAAGCAGCGGGCAAGAAAGCTCGTCTAGAAGCGAAGGCCCTAAAGTCTCCCGCCACTCCGACATCGCTTCATAAACGAAGAAATCCGCTGCAACAGGATGATTGCCACCGAAGAACTCCGAATCGGCCGAGGCAAGAAGCTGCTCGAAATATGGAATCCTGAGGCGCGCGCGCTGAACATAGCCGTCAAACCAGGCGTTCCAGGTCACCTCGTCTTTCGCAAGGCCAACCTGCCAGCGCATCTCTCCAATCGATGTGATGAGGTCGAGGTAGGCTGCTGAAGAAATCATTTCCAGCCGGGCAATCGCCTGCGTATCCCTGCCTTCATAATGTCCGAGCCGGCGCGACAAATAGCTTGCGATGGCGAGCGTTTGTGCAACGCGGTCGTTGCCCCAAATCAGCAAAGGCAATGAGCCAAACGGACCTGAAAAATCTTTGTCCTGCTTCTGCGCAGGCCACTTTGGGCCAACCTCGACAAGCTCATCATCGAACGGTAGCCCTGAGTCCATGAGAACGTCGCGAAGAGCCTGTGCGCGTCCGCGACAATTGAAATAGCGCAGCGTAATCGATGATGGTTCCGGCATGGCGCCTTCCGTCCTGGCGTGAGGCGCTAAGATGCCGGAACGTTACGCGTTCTTGAAGACCTCCTTCGGGTCAGCCGCCGTAACAATTGCGCCGCGTGAATTCGGCAATGGCGTCTCGCGTGGCGCTGAAGGTGCTTGTTAGGGTGAAGTTCCCGACCATTTCGTCATTACAGAGAAGCAGTTGTTTGGTCTTTCCGCTAGCAGCAACGTTGCAAACCGCGCCGTAAACGAAGTCGCCGCCCTTAACGCCGACTGCCAGCACGACCATATGCGAGCAGGATTTTACCGTTCCCGAAAAGCCGAGCTTGTGGAGATCTGCTTCAAAACTCTTTGCGCGTTCGGTTAGAACTTCCGGCCGAGTCTCGTCGCGCACGTAGGGCGGCCCTGGCTCCGCCGCATGTGCCACGGCCAAGGCCGACAATAAAGCTAGAGAAAACGCGCATAGCGTCCGTTTCATGGCGTAATGATCGCATTGAAAGCCAAAGGATCGCTTACTTCTCCAATAGCCGCGGCATGATTTCGACGAAGTTGCAGGGCCGATAGCGATTGTCGAGCTGGTACTTCAAGATGTGGTCCCAAGCATCGCGGCAAGCGCCGGGCGAGCCGGGCAGCGCGAAAATGAATGTGCCTTTGGCAACGCCCGCGCAAGCGCGCGATTGAATTGTCGAAAGGCCGATCGTGCCGTAGCTCACGAGATGGAATATCGCCGAGAAGCCGTCGATCTCTTTCTCGAATAGCGACTGCATGGCTTCGACAGTCACATCGCGCCCGGTAAGGCCCGTGCCGCCGGTCGAGAGAATGCAATCGACATCCTTGTCGTCGATCCAGGACCGCACGCGCTCGACAATCGCACGCACATCGTCTTTGACGATGGCGCGCCCCGCCAGCTCATGGCCTGCCGAAGTCAGCCGGTCTGCGAGCGTATCGCCCGACTTGTCGGTCGAGGCATCGCGCGTGTCGGAGACGGTGAGCACGGCAATGCGCACGGGAATGAACTTGCGCGCCTCGTCGATGCGGCCACCGATTTTCAATCCCGTGGTTGAGGTGTTCGCCGTGTCGTTCATGGTGTGCCTCCGTTCGAGGCATTATAGCCGGGTCGTCATTGCGAGCGAAGCGAAGCAATCCATGGTTCGACAGGCTCACCATGAGGATTGCTCCTCGGCCTCATCCTGAGCTTGTCGAAGGATGGATCGCCACGGCGCGTTCCGCGCCTCGCGATGACGAGGCTAATGAGCGACGGGGGCGAGGGTTGCCGCAGTCAGGCCAGCGGCGACGACCGGCAGGCTTTGTGGACCTCGGAGGTCGTCCAATGAAACCGTTGCGCTCTTGGGCTCTTCCTTGTCGTAGATCGGCCATTCGCCGGCGGCGACTTGATCGAGAGAAGGCACATCCTCGTTCATCCGGTAGCGGTAGAGCCATAAATTGGCGAGCACGCGCTCGACATAGACGCGAGTTTCGCGCGCCGGGATGCTTTCGATGAACATCAAGGGATCGTTGGCGTCATCCCCCATTTCATTAGCCCAACGGCGCGCATTACCCGGGCCGCTATTATAGGCCGCAGCGAGCATGAAGAGATTTCCGCGCGGCTCAACCGAACGCATCAGCTGATTGATGTAGTTCTGCGCGAGTGCAAGATTGTAGCCCGGGTCGTAGAGCTTCTCTTTGTTGCGCGGCCGCAGAAGCGTTTTGTCGTTCGCGATGTGCACGGCCGTTTTGGGCATGATCTGCATCAAGCCCTGCGCGCCGACGCCGCTTCTCGCCTGCGGTTTGAACCGGCTTTCTTGGCGCATGAAGGCGTAGAGCAGCGCGCGATCCACGGTGAACCCGTCACGTGGCACATAGGGCGGGATCGGGAATAGAGCGCCATCAAGGCCCTGTATCGAGGAATTTTCCGCGACGTGAAGCTGCGCGCCGGGCAGATCATAAAGTGCGGAAAGAGAAATCAGCGCGCAATCAAGATCGGAAGCGGCCTGGGCGTGACCGCGGCGCATCTCCTGATCGGCAAGGTCGATCTCACCGACCTGGCCAAGCGCAACCGCGCGCCTGACGGCCGGAATGGCGAGCGCACGCGCATAGTCCGCAGAAGACACTTTCGGCAGTTCCCAATTGAAGGTCGGGCGCTGGCCGAGCTGACGCAGAGCGAGAAGGCCATAGAATGTCCGCGGCTCGCTTGCGGCGATCTTGAGATCGGCTGAGACAAGCTCCGGCTTCTTCGCCACGAGATTGGCGCGCGCCGCCCAATAAGCGCCGGCCGTGCGGTTCCAGCGCGTCAAGGCAGATGAATGCGCGACCGCCTCGAAATGGAGCTGCGCCATGTCGATCTTGTTCAGGCGCCAAGCGGCTAAGCCCGCCGTCCAATCGGCGAAGGGCAGGGCGTTGCGATTGCGCATGGCGACGTCATGCGCAAGAGCAACAGCCTTGTCGTCGGCATGCTCCAGAAAATAGGAGTTCGCGATCCAAACGCGCATCTCATCGGTTTCGAGCGCTCTCAAGACCTTTTGACTTTTTGGCGATTCAAGAAACGCTTGCGCCTTGCTCGGCTGCTCATGCGCCGTCATCAAGCGCACTTGGCGCTGAATCGATGTGACGAGCCTGCGCTCCTTCGGATTCGCGCGGTCGGGAACATTCGATTCCTCGGGATAGCGAGGAAATTTGAGATCGACATGCGTGGGCCTTGTGGGCCATTGATCGCCGGGCCGCTTGTGCTTGAGAGCGAGCGTGTAAATTTTGTCCGCTTGCGGAAGGTCCGCATATTTCGCCAGCCAATTCTTGAGCTCGGCAAAGCTCGGCCTGTAGGTCGGATCAAGATAGCGATCCGCCAGCACATGGCCGATCAAGATCGGATTGTCGACCTGTTTGATCACGGCATCCGCGCGTGACCATGCAGCTTCGTCGTCGACGCGGAAAATCTCGGCATAGCGCAAGATATCGTCGGGGGTCAGCACGGCACGTTCGCCGGCAAGCCCATTATCTGCGAGCGGTGAATTCGGCAACGTATCGGAAGGCGCCGGCGCGATCGAAGCCTGCGAGGGTTCGCTTGGCGGCGTGACGATCGGCGCGCGCAAAGGCGCCACCGCAGGCACGCTGCCGGCCGTGCCGCGAAGTTGCGCGACAAGCTCTTGCGCGCGTCCGGCGGCCGAGGCAAGGCCGGCAATCGCAAGCGCCATACACGCGGCGCGCGTTGCCGTCATGACAAAGCTCTTACGCATCATGATCGAGGCAGCCCTCGCCTTATCGATCCGGCCGCGTCGCGACCGGAACAATTTTCACTCAGCCCAGTTTCTGCCATCGAGATTAACGAGCGGTATGCCGGCGGCGCAATCCGATTAACCACAAATCTCGGCGAGTGTCCCGATTTCGTAAGTTCGCTAGAGCAAGCAGCGGGCACTGGACGAACTTACGAATCGAAGGACACTCGCAACGTCATATTTTCAGTGTGGTTTTCGGATTTGAAGTTCCTGAAAAACGCCTGCCGCACCGGTCGCGGGAACTTCAAATCCACCACACTGGAACGCCGTCAGATCGTGCTTAATCGTTTCTTGATTTGGAGAAGATCGCGCCAAGCCTTCGCTTTTTCGGCGGGCTGACGGAGCAGATAAGCCGGATGAAGAGTTGGTAATACAGGGACCGCTGGGCCGCCGTCTTGCACCTCGTAGGCGCGCCATTTGCCGCGCAAACGCATGATGCCGTCTTCGACGCCGAGCACAAATTTGCTCGCTGCACCGCCGAGCAGAACGAGAAGCTTGGGCGATGCGAGCGCGATATGGCGCTCGAGGAATGGCAAGCACATCGCAGCTTCTTGCGTTGTCGGCGCGCGATTACCGGGTGGGCGCCAGGGCAAGACATTCGTAATGTAAACGGTGTTCGCAGCGCCCCTTCGCGTAAGCCCGATCGATTCGAGCATGCGGTCGAGCAATTGGCCCGAACGGCCGACAAAGGGCAGCCCTTGCAAATCTTCATCGCGCCCCGGCGCCTCGCCGATCAGCATGATGGCCGAACCTGCGGTCCCGTCGGCGAACACGGTGGTGTTCGCGGTCGCGCGCAAGGGGCATGCGGTGAAGCTGTCGATTGCAGCGCGCAGCTCATCGAGCGTTGTGCAGGCCGCCGCGATTTCGCGTGCCGAGCGGAGAGCCGCATCGGGTCCGCCTACGGGCGCGAACTGGCGCACATTGGTTGTCGCCGGAGGCGCCGGCTGCGCAGTCTCTTGCGGCGCCGGCGCTGGCTTCCGAATCAGCCGGTTGATGGGCTCTTCGCCGAGCGCCTCATCAGCACCGAAGCCGATCTGCAACTTGAGTAGCGCAAGCGCGGCCGCGCGTTCACCTCCCAGATCGGTTTGAGTGGATTGCACCATTGGCTTCAAGCGGCTCGGCTGATTGACGGCGTTGGGCCCTCGTGGAAGACCTTGTAGAGGGAACAACGGCGCTTTGTCCTGGTCAATCTCGAGCTTTGAGGCATTTCTTCGGTCATGACCGAACGCGAAGGCATGGATTACGACATCGTGATTGTCGGCGCGGGGCCCGCTGGCCTTGCTGCCGCGATTCGGCTGAAGCAAATCGCGAATGAAACAGGGCGCGAGGTTTCGGTTTGCGTGGTCGAGAAAGGCTCGGAGGTCGGCGCGCATATTCTTTCGGGTGCGGTGATCGATCCGATTGCGATCAATCAGCTGATCCCCGATTGGCGCGAAAGGGGCGCGCCGATCAAGACGCAAGTCACGGAAGATCGATTTCTGTTGCTCGGGCCTGCGGGCTCGCTCCGCATACCGAATTTCATCATGCCGCCGCTGATGAGCAATCACGGCAATTACATTGTGAGCTTAGGCAATCTCTGCCGTTGGCTTGCGAAGGAAGCCGAAGCGTTGGGCGTCGAGATTTATCCGGGTTTTGCAGCGGCTGAAATTCTCTATGACGAGACCGGCGCGGTGCGCGGCGTGCAAACCGGCGACATGGGCGTTGCGCGCGATGGTTCGCACAAAGACAATTTCACGCCCGGCATCGAGCTGCGCGGCAAATACACATTTATCGCTGAGGGTGCGCGCGGCAGCCTTGCGAAAAAGCTGATGGCGAAGTTTCGGCTCACCGAAAATCGCGAGCCGCAGAAATACGGCATCGGGCTCAAAGAGCTGTGGCAAGTGCCGAAGGAAAGGCACAAGCCCGGGCTCGTGATGCACACAATGGGCTGGCCGCTCGATGACAAGACCGGCGGCGGCTCGTTCACGTATCACTTCGACGACGAGTTTGTGGCGATCGGCTTTGTCGTCCACCTCAACTACGCCAACCCTTATCTTTCGCCGTTCGACGAATTTCAGCGCTTCAAGCAGCACCCGGACATTCGTCCGTTTCTCGAAGGCGGCAAGCGCATCGCCTATGGCTCGCGCGCAATCACCGAGGGCGGCTGGCAATCAATCCCTGAGCTGGCCTTTCCGGGCGGCGCGCTGATCGGCTGCGCGGCCGGCTTTGTGAACCTCCCGCGCATCAAGGGCAGCCATAACGCGATGCTGTCGGGCATAGCGGCCGCCGAGGAAGCCATGAAGGCGCTCGCCGCGGGCCGGTCGGGCGATGTGCTCTCGGGCTATGAGCCGGCGGTGAGGGCTGGGCCGGTGGGCCGCGACCTCAAGCCGGTCCGGAACGTAAAGCCGTTCTGGAGCCGCTATGGCTCGCTCGCGGGCCTTATGCTCGGCGGGGTGGATATGTGGATGGGTCAGCTGATCGGCGGCAGCCCGTTTGGCACCCTACGCCACCGCCACCCGGATTATGCGACCCTTAGGCCCGCCCGGTATTTCCGGCCGATCGCCTATCCCAAGCCCGACGGGGTGATCAGCTTCGACAAGCTCTCCTCAGTGTTCCTTTCGGGCACCAATCATGAGGAAGATCAGCCGGTTCACCTCCATCTCAAGGATTCGTCAATTCCCATCGGGGTCAACTTACCTAACTGGGCAGAACCCGCTCAGCGCTACTGCCCGGCGGGGGTCTATGAGGTTCTTTATGACCAAGACGGCGCAAATCCGCGCTTTCAGATCAATGCGCAAAATTGCGTCCACTGCAAAACCTGCGACATTAAAGATCCCTCGCAAAACATCGATTGGACCGTGCCGGAGGGCGGGGGCGGGCCTAACTACCCGAACATGTGATCGGATTGTGTTGCGGGCACGGTCGATTACGAGCATAGCTTGCTCGTTATATCGGGGGCGGTTCGAGTGATTGGAGCGTTGATGTTCCGGCCTGTTTGCGCGCCCTGGGCCCTGCGTCTTGGCGTCATCGCCGGCGCGCTTTGGGCGCTGCAGGCGTGCTCCTCGGTTCCGACGACGCTTCTCGCCAAGGACGGAGGGATCAATCAAATCGGCGGTTCTGCAACCGGCAATTATCTGGCCGGCCGCCAGGCCGGGCTCGAGCAGGACACGGAGACGGCAGCGAGATATTTCAATCGCGCCCTCTCTGCCGATCCAAACAATCAATCCATTCTCGAACGTGCGTTTCTGCTCGATGTCGCGGCGGGCGATGTCGCGGAAGGCGCGGCGCTTGCGCACAAGGTTGCTTCTGCCTCGCCCGACAATCGCGTCGCCCGGCTCATCGCCGGGATCGATTCGATCAAGCGAGGGAACTATGCCGAAGCTTTGAGTGCGCTCGAAGGCGGCGGTAAGGCCGATGGCGCCGATATTATCTGGACGACGATCAGGGCTTGGGCCGATGCGGGCCAGGGCAGAACCGATGAAGCGCTTGCGCTCATGCGCACCGACGAAGTCAAAAACGCTCTTGGCGCGTTCGGCTCGTTTCATGAGGCGATGATTCTCGATTATGCCGGCCGCAAGACGGATGCCGAAGCCGCCTATGCCGCCGCGGTCTCCGCCTCGCAGGGCCGCAGCGTGCGCGTGCTTGAAGCTTTCGGCAGTCTTCTTGAGCGCGAGGGCAAGCGAGACGAAGCCATCAAGCTCTACAACACTTATCTCTCGCTCGTGCCCGATCACCCTGTGATGGTCGCGGCTCTCGATCATGCGAAGGCGCACGGGCGGCCCGCGCCGCCACTCGTGAAATCGCCGGCGGAAGGCGCGGCCGAAGCGCTTTACGGCATTGCCGTCGTGCTGGCCGGCGAACAGGCGGTCGAATTGCCGATCGTTTACACGCAGCTTGCGCTTTATCTCGCGCCGGATCTTGCGCCGGGCCATGCGCTGCTCGGCGATCTCTATGAGCAACAGAATAACTGGGAGAAGGCGGTCGCGTCGTTTAGCCGGATCCCGCCGGGTGCGCCGGTCGCCGAGCTCGCGGCGATTTCGATCGCGCGTGACTTATCGCGTCTAGATAAGACGGAGCAAGGGATCACGCTCCTCAAGACATGGGCGCAAAAGGATCCCAAGAGTGTCGATATCCAAGTGACTTTGGGCGATCTTTATCGCGCGCAAGAAAAATGGGATCTCGCGGCAACATGCTATGACGCCGCGCTCAAATCCATGGTGAAGGATGATCCGCGCTCCTGGGAGATCATTTACGCGAAAGGCATTTCGCTGGAACGCGGCGGCAAATGGGACCAGGCGGAGCCCCTCTTGCAGCAAGCGCTCAAGCTTCAGCCAGATCAGCCGCAAGTGCTCAATTATCTCGGCTATTCGTGGATCGATCGCGGTGAGAAATTGAAAGAGGCGCTGTCGCTTATCGATCGCGCGGTCGCGCAGCGGCCCGATGATGGCTATGTCGTCGACAGTTTGGGCTGGGCTTATTACCGGCTCGGCGATTATCAGACGGCGGTCTATTATCTCGAGCACGCGGTCGAGCTCAAAGCCGACGATCCCACCATCAACGATCATTTGGGCGACGCCTATTGGCGCATTGGCCGGCGCTTGGAAGCAAAATTCCAATGGAGCCACGCGCTCACCTACAATCCGAGCGACGATGAAGCCAAGGCGATCAAGCACAAGCTCGAAGATGGGCTCGCCGATGTGAAGTCTTCGGTCTCAGTGGCGGGCCCTACGCGCGCGGCTTCGAAATAGATGCGGGCGTGAAATGCGCGCATCGGCGCCCGCCAAGATCAATCTCTTCCTCCACATTCTCGGGCGGCGGCCGAACGGCTATCACGAGATGCAAAGTCTCGTCGTGTTCGCAGCGTTTGGCGACGAAATCGAAGCCGAGGCGGCGAGCGATCTCGCGCTTAGGGTTACGGGATCGCGCGCATCGGCGATCTCCAATGTTGCGAGCGACGACAATCTCATCATTCGTGCCGCGAAGCTGTTGCGTGAGCGCGCTCGCATACCGTCGCTTGGCGCGCGCATCAGCCTGCGCAAGGAGATCCCCGCTGGCGCGGGACTTGGCGGCGGATCGAGCGATGCGGCGGCAACACTCAAACTGCTCAACACGCTTTGGAATCTGAATCTGCCGCTCGCTGAGCTTGAGAAGATTGGCCTTTCGCTCGGTGCCGACGTGCCGGTGTGTTTGCGCGCGGGAGCGACTTTCGTTGGTGGCATCGGCGAAGAGCTTGTGGCCTGCAATGTTCCCCGGCTTCATTTGGTGCTGGCTTTTACGGGCCGCGAAATGCCGACCGCGCCCGTGTTCAAGGATCTGAAGCGTGAGGAGTGGTCTAAGGCGAAGGCGAGCCCATCATTTGAAAGTGCCGATGCGCTCGCGCTCGATCTCCGCGAAACGCGCAATGACTTGGAAGCGCCGGCGCTGCGCTTGCAGCCGCGCATCGGTGAATTGATCACCGAGATCAGGCATCAACCGGGGTGCATGCTCGCGCGCATGTCGGGCTCGGGCTCGGCCTGCTTTGGCATTTTCGCATCCGAGATCGAGGCGTTCGCCGCGGCAGAAAATCTCGCGCGCCATCACGGCTATTGGGCCGTCGCCACCCGCTCAGCTTAGGAAGTCGCCTCCATCCTGCTGAGCTAAGGGGACGGCGCGGCCAACATAGCGCGGATTCGGGCTGACGGGGAAACCGGGGACTATGCCGACCAGCTCATGAAGAAAGGACGCCGGGCGGCGTCCAAGCAATATTCGATCCGTTGCCTGAAATTCGAGTAGGTCACAAGATCCAAAGCCTTAGGCAGATCGAAGAAGCCAACCTCCAAAGATTCTTCGCTCGGCCTCGGTTCACCGCCCAAACATCGGCCTCGAAACAAAAGGCTCACGATGCTTCTATTGAGGTTCTGGAAGACACCGCAAAACGTCAGTTCACCGACGTCCACCCCTGATTCTTCCCTCACTTCTCGAACGGCTGCTGCATCGAGAGGCTCGCCCAGTTCCACTTGCCCACCGGGCATTTCCCACCCTCGCTGTGGCGAACGGACCAGGAGTATTCTGCCATGCGCATCCGTGGCGACGACGGCTGCGCTGACGATATGGCGAGGGGCCTCTCTCCAAGCAGCCTGCTGATACCAAGTTGACATCTGTTGTCCTCACAATTTTCGGGCGCTTATCGAAGGCACCAGAATTGGCCAAAAGTATGGAGCATCGCTCGTGATAACAACCGAGAAACAGAAGATGCTCGCCGGCGAGCCTTACCGCTCTCGCGACGACGAGCTGATTGCGATGTACCACCGCTCCCGAGATCTCGGGAGCGCGTTCGATGGAACGCCTTCCCGGGATCTCGAAAAGAAGCGACAGATTCTCGACGAATGGCTCGGCTCGATCGGCGATCGCACCTGGGTCGAAGCGCCATTCTACTGCGATTACGGTGAAAACATTCACATCGGCAAAGACTGCTTCGTGAATGCCAATTGCGTTCTTCTGGACTGCAACAAGATCACGATCGGCGATAACGTTCTCATCGGCCCCGCGGTCCAGCTTTACACGGCGACGCACCCAATTGCCGCTTCTGAGAGAATAGTGCGCGATGATCCTAGCTTGCCGGAGGGCTCAAGGTACGTCACGCGGGCTCTACCAATCGCAATTGAAGATGATGTGTGGATTGGCGGCGGCGCGATCGTCATGCCCGGGATACAGATTGGCGCTCGCACGACGATCGGCGCTGGTAGCGTTGTCACGCGGTCGATCCCCGCCGACACATTTGCCGCTGGCAACCCGTGTCGTGTCGTTAGAAGGCTCTCGGGGCCCTAGAGAGCACTTTGGAGGCGCCGCACGGTGCTTATTCGGTACTTGAGCGCCTCGTCAGTGCTATAAGCGCTTGTTCGGATTAGCATTCGCCCCCGGAGTCGCGCCGTTTCCTAAACCGCAGGCCGCAGGTTTGAGATCGGCAGACACTCTCGGAACATTCCTCGCCAGCCACGCCTTCTCCTAGGGTGTTCAGGTCCGCGCAGCTAAGAAGCGGGCGTGGCCATCAGGCTCGCCGCCGCTCGACTTCAAATAACAGAGGCAAAAGCGAAATAAATTTTTGATGTCCGCATCCAAATGTGAGCCTCACCGCATCAATTGGGAAATGCAGCAGCTCAAGCGGAGGGTCACATGAATTCGCGCATCTTGTTTAGATCAAGTCTGACACTATCGGTGCTTGCGTTGTTATTGCCGTTTGCGGCCAACGCTCAGATGCAAGGGGCGCCGAGTGCCCAGTCGAGTGCGACTGCTGACGCCGCCGCTCTCACGTGCAAAATAGGTTCGCCGGAGACGGTGATTACCAACAATGGCTCCGCAACCTTACCCGCCGGAACACGGATTATTGTTCGCTACTATCCGGGCCCCGGCGCCGGAGGCACGATGACGCAGAAAGTCTTGCACCTCAAAAATGCTCTTGCGGCAGGCAGCAATATGTCTTTCGCGGGAGAATCCTACGGCTTTTATCAGGACTGCACCGCTCGCGTGTCGGCCTAGCGGCCGAATACGAGGTGCAACTCTAACAGCCGGCTCTGGCTCGGCCCAATTTAACGGGCCGCGTCAGTGTTGGAGCGCGGCGCTCAATAGGTGCGGGCGATACAGAAATCGACGACGCCGTCGAGCGCTTCGGTCACGCTATTGCGCGGAACGCTTGCAAGTGCCTCATGAGCAAGCTCGCCATAGCGGCGGGCCTCCTCAAGTGTTGTTTCAATCGCTTCGCGTCGGCGCAAGATTCGGATTGCCTCGGTCAGGTCGGCGTCATCCTGCATGCTGGCCTCAAGCGTCCGGCGCCAGAACGCGCGTTCGCTGTCATTGCCGCGCGCGACAGCAAGAACGATCGGCAAGGTGATCTTGCCGTCGCGGAAATCGTCGCCCACCGATTTGCCCATCTCGTCCGAGGAGCCGGTGTAATCGAGCGCATCATCGACAAGCTGAAAGGCGATGCCAAGATTGTGGCCATAGGCGCGCATGGCCGCGGCTTCCGGCCCGTCGTGTCCCGCAACGAGCGCGCCGACTTCGGCGGCTGCGGCGAACAGCTCTGCCGTCTTAGCCTCAATGACCTTGAGATAGGTTGCCTCGGTCGCCGTCGTGTCATTGGCGACAGAAAGTTGCATCACCTCGCCCTCGGCGATGACGGCTGCGGCATTCGACAGCACTTCAAGGATCCGCAAGTTGCCGCATTCAACCATCAGTTGGAACGCGCGACTAAAGAGGAAGTCTCCCACCAAAACGCTCGGCTGATTGCCCCATACGACATGGGCCGCAACCTTGCCGCGCCGCATGCTGCTCTGGTCGATTACGTCGTCATGGAGCAACGTGGCCGTGTGGATGAATTCAACCGCCGCAGCAAGCTTCAAGTGCCGGTCGCCGCGGTAGCCGAAGGCCTTGGCGCTTGCCAGGGTGAGCATGGGGCGGAGGCGCTTGCCGCCGGATTCGATCAAATGGCCGCCCAGCAGCGGAATGAGCGAAACCGGACTTTGCATCCGCTCGACAATGACGTGATTGACGCTTTCAAGGTCGTTTTCGACAAGGTCGGTAAGGAATTTGAGCGCATCAAGGGAGGCGCTCTCATCCACTTCGAGCGGAACGACGCCTGTCACGCCCTCAGCTCCCATTGAGCTTCTCCCCAACCTCTTGAAAAATATGTGGCCGTGGCGCTTAAGGGTCAAGCGCGGCGGACCCTCACAGGATACCGCCACGCGCAAGAATTTTTCGCAAGAGCGAGCCCTCGTTTTGAAAGAACTCCTCAGAACCAACAATGCCGTGCGGCTGTCTTATGCCATCGCATTATTGCACGATCGTGGGCTCTCGCCCGTCGTATTCGATCAGCATATGAGCATTTTGGATGGCTCGATCGGCGCGCTGCCCCGGCGGCTGATGATCGAGGATGCGGAATATGCCATGGCCAAACGCATTCTCATCGAAGGGCAGGTGCTCGATTCGGAAGACGATGATGGGGCCCGCGGATGAGCGAGACACTGCGCGCATCTGGCGACTTGAGCGAGGATGGATTTCTCGGCGGGCGAATTCGCGTGCTTCAGCCCAAGCGTGGGTTTAGGGCCGCAATCGATTCGGTGCTCTTGCCCGCTGCGGTTGAGGCGAGAAACGGTCGCGACATTCTCGATGCGGGGGCAGGGGTTGGCGTTGCCGCGCTGTGTCTGCTCGCGCGCGATTTGCGTTTTCGCGTCACGGGCGTCGAGAGCCAAGCGGAGCTTGCAGCGCTCGCTGCGGAGAATGCGCGGCGAAACAATCTTGCGCTCGATGTTCAGTGTGCGGACCTATTCATCTGGCGCGCGCCGCAGCCCTTCGATCAGGTGATGACCAACCCGCCTTATTTCGAGTGGGATGAAGGCACCCAATCGCCGGTCCATGGCAAGACGCGGGCGAATGTTGGGCCAAGCATCGCGGCGTGGCTCGATGCGTGTCTTTTGCATTTGAAGCCCGGCGGTGTCGTGACACTCATTCACCGCGCAGAGCGCGAGGCCGACATTGTGGCCGCGCTTGAAGGCAAGGCGGGTGATATTGAGATTCTGCCGCTCATTCCCAGAGTGGGCGAAGTGCCGAAGCGCATCTTGGTGCGCGCACGCAAAGGCGCGAGCGGCGCAGCGCGGCGATGCGCTGGTTTCGTTCTTCATGGCGATAGCACAAAATATACGGAAGCAGCCGAAGCGGTGTTGCGCCATGGCGAGGCCCTTAACTGGCGCGATACTCCCGATTGATCTGCCCTCCCCTTGCGGGAGGGCCGAAAAATCGTGAGCTTTGCGAAATGATTGTTCGGGGAGGGGTGCTGGCATCCAACGAGCGAACCCCTCCCGGAAATTTGCAAGCCCGCAAATTTCCACCCTCCCGCAAGGGGAGGGTGGATTTCACTTCACGCGAGCACGACCTAGGTTCGTTCTATGCCTAATCTCATTCTCAAGATGCTGATGCCCTGGCGCACCGAAGCGCCACGCGTTGCCGTGGTGCGTCTTTCAGGAGTCATCGCTGCCGTCGGCCGGCTCGGCAGCGGCCTTTCGATCGCCGGCATCTCACAAACGCTCGATAAGGCATTCGCGATAAAGCCGGCGGCGGTTGCTCTCGACATCAACTCGCCCGGCGGTTCAGCCGCGCAATCTCACCTCATCTTCAAACGCATCCGGGCCCTTGCCGCGGAAAAGAAGTTGCCGGTGTTCGCTTTCGTCGAGGATGTCGCAGCTTCGGGCGGTTATATGATTGCATGCGCCGCCGACGAGATCTTCGCCGATGAAACCTCGATTCTCGGTTCGATTGGCGTCATCTCTTCGAGCTTCGGCTTCACCGAGCTTATCGGCAAACTTGGCGTCGAGCGCCGCGTTTACACGGCGGGCGAACATAAAGG
>JBAQHC010000074.1:0-3911 GCA_049288095.1 Alphaproteobacteria bacterium
CGCCACTAAGCGGATGGCGGCAGACGTGACACTGCTCAGGCGGCTCGCCGTCATGGCCAGCGCCACATAGGGGGCAGATTGCCGTGCTGAAGGTCGGCAAATTCCCATCCGGTCCGCCGCCAGCCTCCTTCAGCAAGGCACGGTCGACGCGATAGGCGCGCCCTTCATGGTAGACGAGGCTCCCCGGACCGAATTCTGAAATGGCGAGGAACCGCGCCCGCTGGATATATCGTTGCCCTTTGCCTCCCTGGCCACCGGGTACGAATGCCATCAAGGGAAGGCGCGGGAAATTATAGCCCGGCAGGAAGCCTTCGGTTGCCAGGTAACGGTACACATAGAAATCGGAACCTTGGCCCTCAGCCCCGCGTAACAACAGCTTGATTTGAATGTTGCCTGCCGCTTGTCGTGATTCAGCAGAACGACGTTCCTGCGGTGAAATTGAGTAATCCTTGAGCGTCCGGGCAGCGTCTTCCACTTGCCGTTCGGCTGCTGCCAATAGGTCCCGCCAGCGATTGAAAGCATCGGCAAAGCGCTTGGGCGCCGCTGCAACAACGCTGTGCGCGTGTGGGCCGGGACTTGTGAACCATTCGGGCGGCGTGTCGCCATAGTCTCTTGCTAATGCCGACAACACCGCTGATACGCGCTCTTCTCCTGCCTTTTGCGCTTCCTCGGATGTCACACGTTCCCAGTGAATTGGCAGGAGAGGTTTACCTGAAACGGCCATATCCAAATTCTCGGATATCGAGGCCGATAGGGCGGCGCCACTAGCCGCGAGCCATTCGGCGTGGAGATGGCTTTCAACGAGTTCCGGATTCGCGAGATCGAACGAAGGCGGAATCACGATCCCATCGACCATCGCACTGGGGCGTTGGAAGAAATATTGGTCATGTGGGCTTTGGGCAGCGCAGTAGGTCACGATTAACGCCGCTTGGCCGCTGCGGCCGGCACGCCCTCCGCGTTGCGCGTAGTTGGCTGGCGTCGGGGGCACGTTTCGCAGATAAACGACGTTCATCGATGAGATATCGACGCCCAACTCCATTGTTGGTGAGCAAAAAAGCGTTGGTAAGAAGCGACTATCTTCCCGTAGCTCTTTCAGCCGCTCGGCCTTTTCCGTGAGAGCCTTCTGATCGTCCGCTCCGAAACGAAACCGTGCCTCTCTCAGCTCTCGGAGGTCGCCCTCAACCTGAGCTGTATGTTCACGTCCCTCAAATCCGAATAGGGATTCCCCGCCATTGACGAGCAGCCGAGAAATCTCTCGATAAAGGTCTTGAAAAAATCGATTGTTGCGTTCTGGCTCCGTATTGCCTCTCGCAAGCCCAAACGTGATCGAAGAGGAAACAAGCCGCCAGCCGTCGCCACCGACCGGTGATGCTACCTGGGTTGCAAGACCATATTTATTGGCAGCCCGCAAAAGCCCCTCAACAATCTCCGTGATCTGATGGCCAGTAGGGCGCCTGCCTGCAAATGTCAGGGCCTTTAGCACGCGGCCGATCGTACTCGTCGCAGTACCGCGAAGGATAAGTTCCTCGTCTTTAGGCATAAGATCACGCCGCGTGGGCGGACGAGGCATGAACACCGGTGCAGCAACAAAACGCTCTTCTTCCAAAATCCACGGTGCTTTAATCAGGCCGCGCATACGCCCGGTAAGACTTTCAATCTTCAACCGGTCAAGCGGGTCGCATTCAACTGCCAAACCTTTACGCATGAAATCCAGCAGTGCGCGCAGGGCCGCCGTCCGTTCATCGACGGACGAAGTCCGCAATATTGGTGTTGGCTCAAACTCAGCATCGTCGCGCGCCAAATCCTCAAGTGAAAGGTAGCGCGCCTCTATTAGCCCAAGCTGTTCAAGGTTGGGATTGGTATAGCGCCACCCGCGACGCTGATCGATCCAGAATCTATGTGACAGAGCTTCGCGCAACGTGCGCTCGGCGCCGAGCAAATTGGCGCCCTTTAGGTCAGGCTCGACAAGCCATTCGGACCGCCGAGACATATTGGTGGCGACAAACCCCAGCAGGCGTTGAATCGCCTGCCCGATTTCGTCTTCATGCAGCCCTTCCTCTCCCGCTTCCGCTAGTGCTCCAAGAATTGCACCTCGCAAGAGCGTGACGAAGATAAAATCGTTGAAATGGCCGGCCTGTAAGGCCGCATCTTGCCGGTTATCCGTAAACGCGAGCAGCTTGCGCGTGATTTTTGGAATGTCAGCGTCGGGATCGTTCATCCATCGCAGAATGGCGGCAATGATAATTGTGGTTGCCGAGCTTCGCCCCTCTGCACTTAATGCGGCGAGACGGTTGATGTCGCGGGTTGAATCGCTGTGGTACTCGCCACAGGCCGGGCAAAATTTGAAGCGCCCGGGCATAAACCAGGCACGACGCCCTTCCGTTCCGATGGAGCCGTCTGGCAGAACGGTGAAAAGCTCACCTTTGGTCTTTCGATATGTTGCTTTAAGCCGAAGCTCTCCAGACCTCGTCTCTTCCAGCCATAGGTCTGGGTAATCTTCATCACGCCCCTGGAAAGTAAACTCCCCATCGACCGGTTCGGGCATGAGAAAGCCCCAGCGGTCATCGTCTTCGTCAGAATCTTCGTCCTCCGTAACGGGGACATCATCAATCTCTCGTTTTTCAAAAAGCCTTGAACCTATGTCATTCACAAGCGTGACGGGGTGATGCTCCTGTCCGCATCGACGGCAGAAGTGTGTGGCGTACAGCCTCTTTTCGGCATGATCCGGGTCAAATATCTGGCCGTCAAAAGTGACGGTCCTAGACCCCGCAATATCGAGGGTGGAATAAAGGCGTCCGGCACCAGAAATGAACTGGTGCAGTTTGAATGCAAACAGCGGCTCATCACTGCCATTTGCGGTTCCCCGCATCTTTTCAGACAGACTGAACGCCAAAAGGGAATTTTTGAGCGCCGCCTCGCAGACATCGACGCTTTGCTTTGAATCGTCAGACAGGATTTTGGCGGCGTCCTTTAGGGACTTGGGACTTGCACGCAATGGCTTGCGATTGACCTCTTTCAGCCCGAGGCGCGTTTCAACCCAGATTGCAAGTGCATCTTGCGCAATCTCAGAATTGGATTTGCCCTCGTAAGGCGCATCTTTCGCTGCACGAATAACCGCAGGCCCAAGGTCTTTCAGACCATGGTCCGCTGAACGGTTGCGATCCGTCGCGCGCCGCAAGGTTTCGGTCACGATCGCATCCCGCGAAATTCTCGTACCGAAAAGGCGCGACGCTACGTCCGCAACAATTTGGTTCCGATCTTCTTCCACGCCTTCGCTTGCCATCGTCGCCGACGTTCCGATGCAAATAGGCGGATGGTCTGGATTCCCAACCCGTGCTCGGAGGCGACGCATTAGCATCGCGACATCAGCACCCTGTCGCCCGCGGTAGGTATGCAATTCATCCAAGACAATGAACTTCAGGCCGCGACAATTTTCGATGACGGCCTTGTCGAGCTCAGACTGGCGGGTCATGAGCAGTTCAAGCATCATGAAGTTGGTGAGCAGAATATCTGGCGGATTGTTTCTTATCCGCTCCCGTTCCTCGGGGCTTTCCTGACCTGTATAGCGGGCAAAAGTGACAGGGACGGGATGGTTCTGGCCAACAAGGAACTTTTTCAGCTCTTCAAGCTGGCTGTTGGCAAGTGCATTCATCGGGTAGATCACCACAGCACGCGTGCGTGCTGCTTCCCCCGAGCGCTTCGCCTTCACCACCGCGTCCACGATGGGGATAAAGAAGCAAAGCGACTTTCCTGATCCGGTGCCCGTGGTAACGACGAAACTCTTCCCGTCGAGCGCCAGACCAATTGCTTGTTCCTGATGGCGGCGCAGTTTTAGACTTTTGTCGGGGTCGGCAGGGCTTGGTCTCGGGTCACGAAAAATCTGGGCGCAATCAGCAACCAGCCCCTTAGAC
>JBAQHC010000075.1:0-8492 GCA_049288095.1 Alphaproteobacteria bacterium
TGTTGCGCCAAGCCGGCGAAGGCGGCCAGCTTTACGGCTCGGTTACGACGCGCGATATTGCCGACACGATCACCGCGGAAGGTGTTTCGGTCGAGCGCAATCAGATCAATCTCGACAAGCCGATCAAAGAAGTCGGCTTGCACAAGCTCGAAGTGGTCTTGCACGCTGATGTCGTTGCAAACGTGACGATCAATGTCGCGCGCACCAAAGACGAAGCCGAGCGTCAAGCACGCGGCGAGAACGTGCTCATCGAACAAACCGCGGCGCAAGAAGCAGCTGTCGCAGCGGAAGCGCTGTTCGAGCGCGCTGAAGATGCCGAGAAAGCGGCCGGCGATAAGAAGCCGGCAAGCGAGTCGGAGGAAAAATAATCCTTTAGTTTCGTTTTTCGCGTGGTGCTTGATGGCCGGGCAATTGCTCGGCCATTTGCATTTCGAGCAAGAAGACATGCGTGTGCGCTTGTTTTCGAAATTGTAATGCGTGTGTTGCTTTGTTGCTTACGACGAAAGATGCGCGTGATCGTCGTTGAAATGAAATCTGTTACGCACAATCTCTCATTCACGCCGTGAATGCATGCGCGCATCTTTAATGCTTCAAAGCTGTGGACGACGCGACGCAAGCACATGACAATTACGGCGAGATAATGTCGATTCGAAATCGCAGGCGCGATGGTGCAGCGCTCGCGAAATTCAAAGAGAAACAAGACAAGAAATGCCGGACGATCGTCTGCCAGCGCCGGCCCCTTCTGGGCCTGGTTCAAATGCGGCACTGCCGCACAATCTCGAAGCCGAGCAATTTCTCTTAGGCGCGGTGCTTCTCGACAAC
The DNA here is from genome assembly GCA_049288095.1 of Alphaproteobacteria bacterium. GTDB lineage: Bacteria > Pseudomonadota > Alphaproteobacteria > CAWBKL01 > CAWBKL01 > CAWBKL01. The sequence goes on from JBAQHC010000075.1 coordinate 823, forward strand.
GACGCGATCGAGCGCGTCGATGCGATTTTGAAGCCCGAGCATTTCTACGATCCGGTGCATGCGCGCATCTACGAAGTCATCAAGCGCAACATCGATCGCGGCCTCTTGGCAGATCCGGTTGTGCTCAAGGCGCATTTCCAATCCGAAGGCACGCTCGATGAGCTTGGCGGCGAAGCCTATTTGCGCGAGCTTGCGGCTTCAGTGCCCAACCTTGCGCACGTCGCTGATTATGCGCGCGCGATCTTCGAGTCCTTTCAGCGCCGCGGCCTGGTGCGCGTCGGCAATGAAGTCGCGGCAAGCGCGCTCAATGAAGATGTCGACAACACACCGCGCGATCAAATCGAGGCAGCCGAGCAGGAGCTTTATTCGCTCGCCGAAACCGGCCGCTACGGCGCGGGCTTCGTCAACTTCAACGCGGCGGCGGCCGAGGCGCTCAAAGTTGCCGAGGAAGCTTTCAAGCGCGACAGCCATGTCTCGGGCGTCTCGACCGGGCTCATCGATCTCGACAAGCGCCTTGGCGGCTTGCAGAAGTCCGACCTCATTATCATCGCCGCGCGCCCCGGCATGGGCAAATCGGCGCTCGCGCTCAATATCGCCTTCAATGCCGCACGCAAGGCGCATGACGCCAAGCGCCTTAACCAAGTGAGCGAAGACGGCGCAGTGACGGCCTTCTTCAGCCTCGAAATGTCCGCAGCTCAGCTCGCACAGCGTATTCTGTCGGCGGAGTCGGGCGTGCCGGCCGACCGGGTGCGGCGCGGCGATATCGAGGCGAATGAGTATGACGACATCGCCGACACGCTCGCGCTCTTGCAGGATCTGCCGCTCTATATCGACGAAACTGGCGCGCTATCCATCGCGGCGCTCGGCGCCCGCGCGCGGCGCCTCAAGCGCCAGGAGGGGCTTGGCCTTCTCGTCGTCGACTACGTGCAGCTGATGACCGGCTCCGGCAAGAAGCGCACAGACAACCGCGTGCAGGAAGTCACCGAGATCACCACCGGTTTGAAGGCGCTCGCCAAGGAGCTCAACATTCCGATCATCGCTTGCGCCCAGCTTTCGCGTCAGGTCGAAAGCCGCGACGACAAGCGCCCGCAGCTCTCCGACCTTCGCGAGTCAGGCTCGATCGAACAGGACGCCGATATCGTGATGTTCATCTATCGTGACGACTACTACTTGAAGAACCGTGAGCCGCAGCAGGGCACTGAGGAGCATTTGAAGTGGCAGGCGGAGATGGAAGCCGTCCACGGCCAGGCTGAAGTCATCATCGCCAAGCAGCGCCACGGCCCAACCGGAACCGTGCCCCTCGCCTTCAATGGCCCGCTCACCAAGTTTGGCGATCTCGAACGCGCGAGCTACGACATTCGCGATTAGGCTCCTGCCGTTGCGCACTTCGCCTCTCCCTTCAGGGAGAGGTCGCCGATGCGATCGTGATCGCAGCGGCGGGTGAGGGTGAAACGAGGAAGATCAGGTTCAGTACCCTCACCCTGCCCTCTCCCTGAAGGGAGAGGGAATCTCCGTTGCGTCAGTCGCCGAAGCGCTGGGCAAAGGAAAGCTGATAGCCGTTGTTGTCGAGCACGCCAAACTCGCGCAACCCGTATTCCATGGTTTCGATCGGATAGACCACGCGGACGCGGGCCTTCAGGCGTTCCCACATCTCATCGACATCGTCGACGTCAAGATAAATTGAGCCGGTAAAGCGCGGGCCCTGCCAGGGCACATGAGCGTTGGGCTGGGCAAACATGATATCCGCGGCACCCAATTCCACGCGCGCGAAGCTCTCGCTCTCAAAGGTAGAGATGAAGCCGAATTGATCCACATAGAAGCGAACCGACCCTGCAACGTCCTCCGTTGAAAGCACGATCGACATCCAGTTGACCGCCATGGTCCACCCTCCGCAGCCCTGACTCGGGCAACCTAACGCGGCTTGACCGGCCGCGCCAAATCGCGCCTTGATGCCCGCCGGTATCACCGTCATCCCGTGCGCGGGCGCGGCATGAAATGACGCGCCGCAGACACGGGATCCCGGATCTGCGAAGCGGCACTTCGCGCCGCATCGCGTCCGGGATGACGAATCCCAGCAAGCCCCGGGAGACCGTCGAGCACGCGATGGCAGTAAGCGCATCCCACCACAGCGAAGCTTCGAGCGCCAAGCTGACAATCGAAGTCGATGCGATTGCCGCAAACTATACGCTTCTCCGCGCAAAGGTCGCGCCGGCGATCTGCGCTGCCGTGGTCAAGGCCGACGCTTATGGGCTTGGCGCAATTGAGGTCACGCGGCGGCTCCTCGCCGAAGGCTGCCGCCACTTCTTCGTCGCGCATCCCGGCGAGGGCGTCGAGCTTCGCAACCTGCGCGATGTTGCGCTCGAACAGTCCTCCATTTATGTGCTCGGCGGGCTCTCTGCGGCGCCGGCCTCGCTGTTCACGACCTATGACCTCGTTCCCGCCCTGCCCTCGATCAGCGACATCGAGCTTTGGGCGACCCATGCGCGCAAGCTTGAACGAAAGCTCCCGGCCGTTCTCCATTTCGACACGGGGATGAGCCGGCTCGGCATCCCCGCCGCCGATGCGCTCATGCTGGCACAGCGCCAGCTCGATCATTTCGACATCCACTTCATCATGAGCCACCTCGCTTGCTCCGACGAGCCGGAGCATCCCAAGAACGCAGAACAGCGTGAGCGCTTCGCTGAGATCCGCGTGCGCTACCCCGGTCTCAAAGGCAGCCTGGCCAATTCCGGCGGCATCTTCCTCGGCACTGCCTATGCGCACGATCTTGTGAGGCCGGGCGCCGCGCTTTACGGCCTCACGCCCACGACCGGCGCGCCGAACCCGATGAAGTGCGTCATCAAGCTTGAAGCCCCGCTGCTCCACGTGCGGCACCTCGCCAAGGATGATACGGTCGGCTACGGCGCGACATTCCGGGCAGGGGGGCAGATGCGCATTGCGACTTTGGGCGTGGGCTATGCCGATGGCTACCCGCGGAGCCTCAGCAATTGCGGCCATGTCCTGATCGGCGGAACACGCGCGCCGATCATCGGCCGCGTCTCGATGGATCTCATGACCGTGGATATCAGCGCCTTGCCCGAGAAAGCTGCACGCGTGGGCAGCATGGCCGAGATTATCGGGCCCGGGATTCCGCCCGACGATGTCGCACAACTGGCAGGCACCATCGGCTATGAAATCTTGACGGGGCTCGGCCCGCGCTATGCCCGCGAGTATAAGGGCGCGCAAAAAGGGGGAGTGGCATGAACGGCTTTGCCGCCAATCCGTTCGCGATTATAGGCCGCGTTTTCCTCGGCTTCCTCGCCCAAACAGGCAGGCTCTCTGCGTTTGTCGCCAATAGTGTCTCACAGCTGTGGCGCCCGCCTTTGTTCATCGGCTTGATCCTCCGGCAGATTGTCTCCATCGGCTATAATTCGCTGCCCGTCGTCGGCATGACGGCCTTCTTCACCGGCGGCGTGCTCGCCCTGCAGATCTATATCGGCGGCAATCGCTATGGCGCGGAAAGCTTCGTGCCGCAGATCGTCGTGCTTGGCATCACGCGCGAGCTTGGCCCGGTGATTGCGGGCCTCATGGTCGCCGGCCGCTGCTCCGCGGCGATCGCAGCCGAGATCGGCACCATGCGCGTGACCGAGCAGATCGATGCGCTCGTCACGCTCTCGACCAGCCCATTCAAATATCTGATGCTGCCGCGCATCCTCGCGGCCGTCATCGCCATGCCGCTGCTCGTTTGCATCGCCGACGCCATCGGCGTGTTCGGCGGCTTCATCGTGGCAACGGAATCGCTGCATTTCAATTCCGGCGTCTACATCAAGAACACGCTTGATTTCATGACCAATGAAGACGTGACCTCGGGCCTTTGGAAAGCCGCTGTGTTCGGCCTCGTGATCGCGGTGATGGGCTGCTACAACGGCTATTATTCCAAGGGCGGCGCGCAAGGCGTCGGCCGCGCGACAACGAATGCCGTCGTCTCAGCCTCGATTCTCATTCTCGCGGCGAACTACTTCCTCACCTCGGTCATCTTCCGGCATTAGGAACGACGGCATGCGTCCAGTTGCTGCCATCCGCAGTTTGCACACAAAGACACGAAGCGGCCCGCGCCCGTTGCGGGTCTCCTGTCTTGACGCGCACGTCGAGGCCTTCGTGTCTTCGTGTGCCAATCAAGACGTTGCAAGAGAGCGAATGGCTGACCGTGAGAGCCGGAGCGCGCGCGCGAGCGACCTGACGATTGAATAAGAAACGAAAATGACTGAGCCCTACAAGATCGAGATGCAAGACGTTCACAAGGGCTTCGGCTCCAAGAAAGTCTTGAACGGCGTCAACCTCACCATTCCCAAGGGCTCGTCGCTCGTTATCATCGGCGGCTCGGGCAGCGGCAAGTCCGTGACCATCAAATGCATTTTGGGCCTGTTGCGACCGGACAAGGGGCGCATCTTCATCGATGGCGAAGATGTGACGCGCGCGACGGGACGCAAGCGCGAGGAGATCAACGCACAAGTCGGCATGCTGTTCCAGGGTTCGGCGTTGTTCGATAGCTTGCGCGTTTGGGAAAATGTCGCGTTCAAGCCGATGCGCACCCAAAATGTCGGCCGCCGCGCAGCGAAGGAATTGGCGGTTCTCAAGCTCGCCAAAGTCGGCCTTGGCCCGGAAGTGGGCGAGCTTTATCCAGCCGAGCTGTCAGGCGGCATGCAAAAGCGCGTGGGCCTTGCGCGCGCGATCGCGACCGATCCTCAGATCATCTTCTTCGATGAGCCCACAACCGGCCTCGACCCGATCATGGCCGATGTCATCAACGATTTGATCGTCGATGCCGTGAAGGATTTAGGCGCAACAACGCTATCGATCACGCATGATATGGTTTCGGCGCGCAAGATCGCCGATTACATCGCGATGATCTATATGGGCCAGATCATCTGGCATGGCCCGGTGTCGGAGATCGATAATTCCGGCAATGCTTACGTCGATCAATTCATCCATGGCAAGGCCGAGGGCCCGATCCAAATGGAAGTGCTCAAGCGGTAGCCGGCTGGATTCAGACTTCTTCGCTGCAGCACCACGCATGACCCATCTCGGCCAAGATGCTGCGGATCTGTGCGCGGTCGATAGAGCCGGCGGCTTTTGCCTGCTCCAGCCAAGCGACCGCGGCGCTGAGATGTTGGAAGCAGTTCACCTCGAGATTTGAGGGACCATCGGCCTTCACCAGCGCGTCGAACAGGCGCGCCATGGCGAGCTGCACTTCATTGGCGCACACGAATGCCAAGCGCTTAAGTTGAATGGGGCTCGACTCGTTGGCCACGTACCTTTGCGCCCTCACACGCGCTATCTCGAATGAAACTTCGGAATAATCCGCATCCGGTCCAATCGCCACGAGCTCGTCGAAGTGAGGACGATGATCGCTTGAGGAATGGAGCGCGGCGCGCACCGCTTCGAGATCGCCTTCTGTGACTCTGCCTGAGTAGGCGATGAGACACAGCTCGCTTTGAGGCAGAATGGTGAGCTTGTAGGTCACGCGAGCCGCCTGGCCGGGGGCGAACGACACGACGGAGATTAGGCTACCAAGTCTAAGGATCCGGCTAATTCGTGCTGCCAATAAAGAGACTGTTAAGCACTACAAGCACCCGTGCGGCAGCTGCAGGGTTCGCTGCGAGGGCTTACGTCGAAGCTACGCGGCGGCTGAGCGCCTCAAGCACCACTGTTCGCCCATTTGGCCGAGCAGCTTGATGATATGGGCGCGATCGAGCTTGCGGGAGGCGCCCTTGCTTGCATCGATCCAGTCCAACGCCTGATCGAGCGTGGCGAATTGCTCGATGAGCACGTTTTCCGGCGAACGGCTATGAATATAGGCGCCGTACATCTTGGCCATCGCGCCCAGCACCTTGTCGGCGCAGATGAACGCGCAGCGCTTCTCGCGCGACGGGGTCAAGCTTTTGAAAGACTCGACGAACTTGCCCGCTTCCTTATCGGTCAGATCCCAGCTGACCTCCGAGAAATCAGTGCTGGGCCCAAGCAATACGAGATCATCAAAGTCCGGCGAATAGTCCGGCGACACACTTATCGCACGCCAAAACTCATCGAAGTCACTCGGCAGCACCTCGCGCGAATAAGCCAGCACGAGAAGTTCTTGCTTGGGCAGAATTTTGAGCTTGTAGGCCATTGTTCTGGTTCCGGTTAAGCGGCGACAGCGCTCTTCAAGCACCATCGGGCGCCCATTTGGATGATCACTCTTGCGACCTCCGCGCGATCGATCTTGCGCGCGGATCTTGCGCCGCTTTCGACCCAATCGAGCGCGGTTTCCATCGATGTGAAAGCCGCAACCTCGATGTCCGGCACGTGCTGGCCATAAACATAGGCGCCGAACATCTTCGACATCGTAACTTGCATTTCGTTGCTGCAAACAAACGCGCAGCGTTTTTCGCGCCTGAGGTTCGTCTTACGGAACGCGTCGACAAACCTGATCGACTGCCTGAAGGCAACGTCAGATTCCACATCGGAATAGTCGGCGTCGGGGCCGAGCACCGCGATATCGTCGAACTCCCACGAATAATCGGGCGCGTCCTCGAGCGTCTGCCAAACGCCGTCGAAATCCTTCCCTTGCACGCGGCCGGAATAGGCGAGCAGGCAAAGCTCCATGTCGCTGAGTATCTTCAGCTTGTAGGCCATCTCGCCCCGTTTTTCTGGCGCTCTCTTTCACGCTCTCACTGGCGAAATCCTAAGCACTGAATCTTAACGTGCCTCCTAACGTGCGCGGCGTTAAGGATGAAGATCGCGGTAATTACACGGCTCAAATCCGCAGATCTCAAGGATCGATCCGCGCGATACGTAGTGAACCGGAGGTGTGCCGCGGATCATCGGCGAGACGCGTTTGACGAACGAATTTGAGATCGATCGAGCGTCGGCCAGGTCTATCGTCCGCGACGCTCAGGCCGGCAGGCGCTAAGTCGCGTAAGACGCTTCGAGCTCTTCGAGCGACGTAATTCGCGCCACCTTCTTGCCGCGCGCCTCTTCGATTTCGACCATTTTGCGGATGATGGGCATCAACTCCTGATCGATCATCCACATATTGCGGAATAGACCTTCGGTCGGCGGGCGAACTTGCATGCCGGCCGGCGGATGATCGATCTTACCGAGCGCCCAAGCCGTCTGGCGGTCCGCCGCGAGCCAGAAGTGAACCCACAAAGGCAAGTCGACGAGCACAATGTCGGTTGCGCGCTCAAGGCGCGGCGCGATCGACGGCGTCGTGCCGACACCGTCGAGCACCCACGCATCACTCGCGAGGATGCGCGTAAGCTCGCGATCATATGTTTCCGCGGGCGCGACCTTCCAGCCGGGCAGCCACAGAAACGCATCGATTTCAAAATAAGGAAGCTGTTCCCTCGCAGCGATACGCCGCGCCAAAGTCGACTTCCCGCCGCCGCTATTGCCGATCACGCAAATCCGCTTCATCTCAGCCTACAATTCGGGCGTCAACGCGCCGCGTGATACTCGGCAATAAGGCCCGCAATCTGTTCGCCAGGAATCCGAATTTCATTGGTTCTAAAGTGAAATGGCCAAGGGTACACGCCACGCTGCGACTCCAGTTGGATGCAAATGTCTCTTGGTTCTTTCACCGCATCATATGTTTCCACGCTCCCTGAAATACCGCCGCCATTCATTGGGTGTTCGACGACATACCTAAC
>JBAQHC010000076.1:0-1557 GCA_049288095.1 Alphaproteobacteria bacterium
CCTCCAACAAGACCGCGCCGAACGCCACGCATGTGAGCTTCGACAAGGCTGACGCCGCGGTCGCCGCGCTGCGCGACGGCGCGGTCGATGCGCTGGCGTTCTCGCGCGAGACGCTCACCGGAATTCAGCCGAAGGTGCCCGGCTCGCGCATTCTCGACGGCGGCTTCCTGAATTCCACCACCTCGGTGGCGGTGCCCAAGGGCAAGCCGTTAGCGCTCGCCTATGTCTCCGCGTTCATCGAGGAGGCCAAGGCCGCCGGCCTGGTGCGCAAGGCGTTCGACGAGATGGGGCTGAAGAGTTCGCAGGTGGCGCCGGCCGGGATGCAGTCTTAGTGTCCGTCCGGAGAGTACTTGAATCATATGAATCGGATGTGATTCAAGGGTGGTGGCCTGATTCGCAGGAGGTCACCCAATGTGGACGAAGCGGAATCGCGCTCGTTACGACCGCAGCAAGTTACGCTATCCGAGCGATTTAACTGACGACGAGTGGCAGTTGGTCGAACCTTTGATCCCGCCCGGTAAGCGCGGGGGTGACAAGCGCACCGTGGTTATGCGCGAGGTGGTGAACGGTCTCATGTACGTGCTCTCCACCGGATGCCAGTGGCGCGCGATTCCGAAAGACCTGCCGCCGAAAAGTACGGTCTATGACTACTTCGATCTGTGGACCTACGATGGCACGTTGAATCGCATTCACCATACACTTTATGAGCAGTGTCGTGAACAAGAGCAGCGAGTAGCCAGTCCGACCGCCGCTATTATCGATAGCCAAAGCGTGAAAAGCGCCGAAAAAGGGGGGCCCGCATCGATCCGCATGGCTACGATGCGGGCAAAAAGATCAAGGGCAAGAAGCGGCATATTCTTGTCGATACATTAGGGCTCCTGCTTCACGCCATTGTCCATCCGGCCGATATCCAGGATCGCGACGGTGGCGTTCTGGTCATGGCGACATTGTTTGGGATGTTTCCATTTTTGAAGACGCTCTTCGCCGATGGCGGATATCAAGGACCGAAATTCGCCGCCGCGCTGGCAAAAGTTCTTCCGCATCTCGATGTTGAAATCGTCAAGCGATCCGACACCGCTATCGGCTTCAAGATCGTACCCAAACGATGGATCGTCGAACGCACCATCGCGTGGCTCAATCGCTGCCGCAGGCTCGCCAAGGATTGGGAGAACCTCAACCGCAAGGCGCTCGCATTCTTGCGCCTCGCTTCAATCCGCCTCATGCTCAGAAAACTATGCAATCCAGCCTAAACTCTCCGGACAGACTCTAAGTGGGATCACCGGGTCACGGCACTTCGTGCCGGCCCGGTGATGACATCGGAGAATTACGCTAACGTGCGCGCCGACGCTCCCTTTAGGAGACCCGAATGCCCTCGACGATCCTCGATTCCGCGGTATTCCGCGACATTTTCACCACGCCGGCGATGCGCGCGGTGTGGTCGGACGAGAACCGGGTGCAGAAATATCTCGACTTCGAGGCGGCGCTGGCAAAGGCGCAGGCGCGGCTGAAGATCATCCCGCAGGAGGCGGCGACCGAAATCGTCAAGCATTGCGACGC
>JBAQHC010000077.1:0-5355 GCA_049288095.1 Alphaproteobacteria bacterium
AATCAGACCTGCCCGGCCGTCTGGATTGATTGCTTGTCGGAAATGATCCGCGAAGACGGCGTAGGTATTCACATCGCCTACACCGCCTAAAGGATACCTTCCGGATAGCCGCAAATAGGCGCTTTCACATACGGCTGTCCTGACCGCACTGTCCCACTCGGCAGCGAGACGTGGATTGGTCTGATACAAAGCTGCAATCAGCCTCTTTCTGACCGCTGCGTTTTTGGCGTTGGCGATTTCTGGCGCCCTAGCCGCGAAAAACTCCTCTTCCTGCAGCTTTACCCGTTCCCACGGCGGGTTGCCGATCACAACGTCGAAGCCACCCGTAGCCATTACGGCTGGAAATTCGACTGGCCAGTGAAAGAAGCGATGGGTTTGGGCACAGCGTTCAGCTTCGGTGGTCAATGGTTCGTATAGGGTTGTCCCGCGAAGATATTCCCAGACTTGACCACTGGTCGGCACTAGTTCCTGGCCGCGAGTTGGCAAATTGGTCTTCGGGGAGAACCAGGCCCCCACCCATAGATCGCAAGCGGTCTTCAATTTCCATACAGTACCACCGCGTGCCATCAAGCTGTCGAAGAGGCGCCGCTTCGCTTCGATGTCTTCAAGGTTATCCTCTGGACGCGATTGCATTCCGGTGAAGGCCTTTGACAACTCGCTCTGGCCTGCAGCCAATCCAAGCCCGCTCTCGACCTTCTCGCGTTCTTCTACCTCTCGCTTGTTCTTGGCTCGGTAGTATGAGGCCGCGTCCTTATCGTCACCGGACAGTGGCTTGAACGCGTCATCGGGGATACCATGTTGCAGCACGTTGATGTCGAAAACACCGATCAGGCTGTCGCCGCATCGGATGTGACTATCGAGGAATGTGAGCGGCTTTCCAGGGTCCAAAGCCTCGATCCACAGTGCGACCTTACACAGCTCGACGGCCATTGGGTTTCGGTCGACTCCATAGATGCAGTGTGAGACGACCTCGCGTAGCGCATGCTGAAACTCTTCCTGCGACGGAGCTCCGGGGCTTCTTTGCTTTGCAATCCGGGCGGCGGCCCGCCGGGCAGCGCCCAATAGAAAATGACCCGAACCACACGCCGGATCGACAATCGACAACTTCAGGATTTCGCTTGAAGGATCGTTGACATTGCGAGCTTCGGCATCATTCAAAACAGGATCGAGCGTCGAGTCGAGGAGATGTTTCACCAATCCGTCAGGAGTGTAGTAGCTGCCAGATTTTTTGCGTTCGTTCCCACGCGTTTCATCGCCTTCAGCGAAGTCAAATGACCGAGAATCAGCGCTAGCCCGAGGTGTAAGTTCGAGCAGGCTCTCATAAACCGAACCCAATTCTTCGGTTTCCATGTCACGCCAATTGACGCGCGTTAGGGGTTGCCCCTCAGGCCGAAGCCAGGCAAGTCGCCAAATTGCAGCCAGCAAACGACGGTTCTCAATCCGTGCATCCTCAAGATTTGAAACAACGCCGTTTGCGAACAGCCCCCCGAGCGCGGGCAAGCCTAGCCTATCCTGTCCACGCGTGAGCGCTCGAAAAGTTGCCTTAAGTCCGTCCCAAGCGTCCGTATGACGGTCCCAGGCTGTCCGGCGCATTGACCGCTCGCGCAAGCGCGCTACCGAATATCCTTCTGCATAGACTTTTCGCGCTTGTTCAGGTGCATTGGGCGGATGCAGCAATCCGCGGTCCTCGGCGCAAAAAAGGAAGATCAGGCGGTAAACGACCCTCAGGAGTTGTTCGAAGTAAGCATGCCCGCTAAGCGCGCCGCTGGTCAGGGCCTGACGAAGCTCGCCATTTGCCGGGTTCTCTATGAAGCCTTGCCCGAGTTCCAGCAGGGCCAACTCGACCCCTTGGCTCAGTTTTTCACGCGCAGCAACGCCGTCGGTCCGCCCGCGCTCACGCCATCGCTCAAGCGCACAGTCTGAAACTGGCGCATCGGCTTGCCCAAACCGGCTCTGATGGATGAGTAGCCAGAGCGCGGAAAAATCGGGGAATAGTCCTTCGGAGAAGATTTTCGACAGATTCGCTTCGATCCACGCCGGTCGCGTTAGACTTAGATTATCACGCATCAGCCGCAGGGTGATGCCATCACTGACTAAACCCCAACACGCGTCTACTTTGGCATTAAGGTATTCTTGCAACAGCAAGGTCGCCGATCGACGACGAGAGCCATCCCCGAATTGAGCAAGACTTTCATCAACGCCGGAACGGCGCGTGCCCTCGGTTGGTGCCGGAGCAATGACAATTGGTACACGCCCACCAAGCGCGGCGTGGCGGACCGGAAATTCGCGCAAACCAAGACGGGTGATGTCCTGGGGCTGGATCGAATCAAAGCCAAAACACTGTCTCAGTAAATCCAGAACGAACCGCTCGGAGGCTCCTACCCCCTGGCCTCGCGTCGCTACGAAACGTGCCCATAACGCTTCCCCAATCCGGTAGTAGCGCGCTATTTCATCGCGCAGCTTCAGCCCCGCAGGTATGTCGTAACTTTCCTCCGATTGGTCGTTGGCCTCGAATGCTGCAAGGCGGGCGACAATATCCGGTGTCAACAGCGCGCCGATAATTTCCAGACCCGCGAAATCGAGGCGGGCGGCGCGACGGGATTGGCGGGAGCGGGTGTACCTAGGTGCCATGATCTATTCTCACAGCCGAGGCATCAGGACATAGAGTCCGATCACATCCACCGGGATGACCGCCTCAATCCGCACGCCAGCCCGCGATCCCAGCGCCTGCCGCACACGGCTATGGTCCGCTGCAAGTACCGCCGCGCGTTCAACCGCGTAGGCGTTCAGTGCGGGCTTTAGCGCCCCCAGCTGAGTCAGGGCTTTCGCTAATTGAGAGTCGCGTACGCGGTCCGGGACGTTACCGCTCTTTTCTTCCAGCAGTGCGAATGCCGCATCTCCGGCCAGTATTCTATTTCCTGTTGAGGTGTCGAATGCGATCGCTGCCGCTTCCTCTGCCATGCCAAACTGCGGCCCAAGCCGTCCACGGGAATCGATGCGGTGCCGAATACGCACAAGGAGAAAAGTGACAACCGTCTCCACGGCACCGCATTCCCAAACGCCACATCGCGGCAAAGTTGCGGGGTCATCCTGCTTAGCAAGATTATCGAGAGCATTTTCTAGGAAGGTCTCGGCAAGTACGCTTGGCAATGGGTGGGCTCGATGAACGGATAAGAATCCCGCGCGCGGTCGAGCTTCGAAGCCAATTTTTAGCGGCTTTGGCGACGCAGTCTCTTCCAGCAGACCTTCCGCCTGAAATCGTTCCTTTAATAAATCAGGAACGAGATGGAGTGGCGCCGCGTAGCCGCCCCGCGTCTGTGGGACTAATGCAGCGCCAAGACGCATCATGGCGCGAGATACAAAGCGCTCAGTATCGGCAAAGTTACCTAGCGCGCTTTGGGTCGCTTGCCATTCTGCCGCAACCTCCTCGGGTTTGAGGCTGTATTGGGCAAAAATGGTGCGAGCTTTCTTTTCTTTTTCCGACGCGTTTGTCCATGCGATCTCGATATCCTTAGCTTCGGTGGCGCTTGATATATCGAGATCGAAGGAGAGCTGGCGGCGCTCGCGCGCGCGTAATAACACTGCCGACATCAATGCTTTCGTAAGGCTACCTCCTTCGTCGGGCATCGGCACCTGTACGCCGGTCTGCTTTTCGATCGCCCGTGCTTTTCGCAAGATTACATCAAGCACGGCGCCATCGACGGGATTGTTCTCTCCATAAATCAGGATTGTTTTGACAGTCTCCCGCTTCTGCCCAAACCGATCGACCCGCCCCTCGCGTTGCTGATGCCGCGTCGGGTTCCAGGAGAGATCGTAATGAAGGACCGAATCAAAATACGCCTGCAGATTGATACCCTCTGACAGGCAATCGGTTGCTACAAGAATGCGCTTTTCGAATTCGCCGAGAGCTTCGACCCGGGCCTCTCGTTCTTCGGACGGCAGCGAGCCGGTAACGACTTCGACCTTGTAATCCTTGAAGGCGGATGAAAGGGCAGCCCCGATTGCCTCTGCGGTTGCGACGAAGCGGCAGAAAACGACAGGAGAGAACCCATCTTTCAGAAGACCTTGAAGCGCTGACTTAAGAACTGCGAATTTCGGGTCATGCGCGGGGCGCGCAGCAAGCGCATCGGCCTGTGCAATCAATCCGACGAGACGCTTGTCCTCAATCGCCGCTCCGGGTTCGAGATCGTCTTCAGCGGATTCCTCGTCATCGATCGCGCGCGCCGTTATGAGTTCGGCTTCTGCTTCATCGGCATCAAGGATGGCTCGCGTTTTTAGAGCCCGCGATGCCGCAGCGGGACTAGAGCCGACGCAACGCATCAGCGATAGGGTCCCCCAGAAGGCTAGCCGCTGCCGCAGTTCTCCTTGCTCAGAAGCGATCACCTCAGCGCAATAGTCGAGAACAGCGCCGTAAAATCGCTCGTAGTCGCCAGAGAGACGGTATTTCAACTCACTGACTTCACGCTGTGGGAACAGGCCCGGTTCTTTCCACGCGTCGATGTCGCGACGGCGTCGCTGAATGTAATAGGCTGCCAACCGCTCGCGAAGGATGCGATATTGGTCGCCCGTGGCGTCTCGCAGCTTCGAGAATTCAGAGTCCAAGAGTCCAAGAAGATTATTGAACGCGTCATCGTCGCCGGAGTGCGGCGTTGCCGTCAGCAGCAACAGATGGCGCGACTGATCGTCAGCCAGTTTCCGAAGCAAATCGAACCGTAGGTGCCTCCCTCGGCCACCGGATACAGCGGCATGGGCTTCATCAACGACGACCATCTCGGGACAGGCACGCAGAAAGTCGTCGAGCCTACGCTCGCTCTTAATGAAATCCAGGCTGACCACGGTAAATGGATACGCCTCAAACACGCTAATCGTGTTTGGTAGATCGCGTTCCAGCCGCGCGGCCCCTGATGCCGTTACTGCCGTGGCAGTGATCGAGAATTTCGTTTCGAGTTCGACCGTCCACTGATCAACAAGATGCGGCGGGCATAGAACCGTAAAACGGTCGATCTCGCCACGATCGATGTATTCCCGCAGAATAAGGCCCGCTTCGATCGTTTTGCCGATGCCAACGTCATCGGCGATTAGCAGGCGGGTGGTTTCCTGCCGCAGCGCCATCATCAGAGGTGCGAGCTGATATGCTCGCGGCTCAAAATTGATCTTGCCAGCACCGCGAAACGGACCCGCACCGCGTCGTAGCGACAGTCTAAGGGCGTCCCGGAGCAACTGGGCTGCCTCGCGCCCGCCGGGATGGTCGCCTGTCGGGGCTCCAAAGGCCGCGTACGTGACTGGCTCTGCCTCAAGCTCCGGAATGAGTGTTTCGGCATCTTGTTCAGAGCCGGTAAGTGGCCGCAGACGAAG
>JBAQHC010000078.1:0-5044 GCA_049288095.1 Alphaproteobacteria bacterium
AATCTGCACCTCACACGAGACCGCTTTGAACAGGCGCGTGTTCTCGATGATATGAACCGGGCGAGATTATCGACGAGCGTTGGCCAAATTCAACCGCCGATCACACCGCAGCTTCCAACCAAGCCACGCAAGGCGATCTTTCTGGGCATCGGCTTGCTGCTCGGTATCATCTCTGCCTCAGCCATAATCGTATTCGCGATTGCGACGAACAACACGATCGTAACGAGCGAGGGCGTGGAGCGCGTCCTGGGGCTGCCGGTGTTGGTTGCGGTCCCGCGTGTCGCCCGGCCGCCGATCCTGGCGGCGCCGCAACGCGAATGAAACCCTCTTGGTACTGGCGTCGTCTGCGCCGCATGTCGGCCGAGGAAGTTGCGGCACGCTGCCTTGCGGCGATGCGTCAGACCATGTGGCGCGTCTCGCTCTTGCGGCCGAGCGAAGCGCCGATTGCGTTAAGACACGCGCGTCTGGCGCTGCCGCGCAAGACATGGCCGCATCCTTTGCCTGCGCCCGCGCGCGGAATCCTCGATGAGGCGGAGAAGCTTCTCGCCGGCGAGTGGCCGGTGTTCGGTGTAAAGCGGACGGGAATCGGTGCCGAGCCTGATTGGTTCACGGATCCACTGACAGGAGTCAGAGCGCCTTCCGGCAAATATTGTTTTTCGATTCCGCATCGAGATGAAAGCGTCGTCGGCAACATCAAATATGTCTGGGAGCCGTCGCGCCATCAGGCAACCACCTTGCTCGCGACCGCTTACTGGATCACGGGCGAGGCGCGCTATGCCGAGCGTGCGGCCGCGCATTTGAGCTCATGGTGGCGCGACAACCCGTTCCTCATGGGTGTCCACTGGACGAGCGGAATCGAGATCGGTCTTCGGCTGCTTTCTTGGACTTGGATTAGAGCGCTCCTCGGCGAGTGGGAAGGATGTGCCGATCTCTTCGAGAACAACGCGGCCTTCGCTGAGCAGCTTTATTGGCATCAGAAATATCTTGCGTGCTTGAAGAGCTGCGGCTCCTCAGCAAACAACCATTTGATTGCCGAGCTTGCTGGCCTTGCGGCGGCGGCGGCGTCGTTTCCCTGGTTTGCCGAAAGCGCTAAGTGGGCGGCTGAGGCACGATCCGCCCTCGAGCGCGAGGCTTATCGCCAAACCAACACTGACGGCACCAATCGCGAGCAGGCGAGTGATTATCATCTGTTCGTGCTCGATATTCTCATGGCCGCCGGCCTTGCCTCTGATCTGGCCGATGTGCCGCTTCCCGATTCCTATTGGCATCTCGTTGCGCGCATGGGCGATGCGCTCGCTGCAATGCTCGATGCCCGCGGCAATCCTGCGCGATTTGGCGATGCCGATGATGGGCGATGCCTTGTCGTCGATACGCACGCTCATGCCGGCCCCATGGCGGCGCTTGGCGCTCTCTCGGAGGTTGTCGGCGCGCAAAGCTGGTGGCCGAGAGGCCGGGACGAGAAGAGCGTGCTCGATGAGATTGCGGCGAGCATCGCGCGGCCGCATACACAATCGCACGATCGCTTGGAGCGCCTTCCCGCGCTTTTGTCTGATGCGGGCTACGCCGTGCTTCGTGCCGGAAAGGGCGATGACGAAATCTGGCTGCGCTGCGACCACGGCCGCTTAGGGTTCTTGTCGATCGCGGCTCACGGGCATGCCGATGCGCTTTCCATCGAGCTTCGAATTGGCGGCGCCGAAATACTCGCGGACCCTGGCACTTATTGTTATCACGGCGAGCCGGAATGGCGGCGTTATTTCAAGGGCACGCGCGCACATAACACGCTCGCCATTCGCGGTGAGGACCAAGCGCTTTATGGCGGCCCGTTCCTGTGGCTCTCCTCGCCCGAGTCGGTCCTCGACAGTCTCGACGAAAGCAGCGATCAGCTGGCCTGGGAGGCGCATCACGCGGGCTATGAGCGGTTCGATGTGACGCATCATCGGCGCGTCATGCTTGCGCCGCGCAAACGACTGATCGAGATCGAAGACTGGATCGAGGCAAACGGCCCCGAGAGCGGAAGCCTCTACTTTCACTTGAGTCCAAACGTTGGTGTCTCACTCAACCGCTGCACGGCGCGGCTCTCTTGGAAAGACAGTTCGGGCGTTGATCGCTCGGCGTGGCTTGATCTGCCTGAAGAACTGTGCTGGTCGCTTCATCGTGGTGAGACCGATCCGCCGCTCGGCTGGTATTCAGCGCGCTTCGGGGAAAAAGAGCCCACGAGCGTTCTCGTAGGCCAGGGCTTGCTTGAGCCGCAGCTTCGCCTGAAAACGAAGCTCTCATGGGTGCCGTCGCAGCCCACCGTTGTCAGTAATGTTCTTGTCGAAGCCGGGCTTTCGCAATGAAATCTGTCTCTCGCCGGATTCTCATCATCGTCCAGAACCTGCCGGTTCCGTTTGACCGGCGCGTCTGGCTCGAAGCGACGACACTTACGAAGAACGGCTACAGCGTGAGCGTGATTTGTCCGAAGGCCAAGGGCTTCAACAAATCGCATGAGGTGTTGGAAGGCATTCACATCTACAGGTATGGATTGCCGATCGATGCGCAAGGCGCGCTCGGTTACCTCGTCGAGTTTCTATATTGCTGGCTGGCGACGGCATTCTTGAGCCTCAAGATCGCGTTCTCCGGGCCGGGCTTTGATGTGATCCAGGCGTGCAATCCACCTGACACCTATTGGCTATTGGCGCTGCTCTGGCGGCCGTTCGGCAAGAAGTTCGTGTTCGATCATCACGATCTCTCACCGGAAATGTATGGCGCCAAGTTCGAAAAGAGCGGCGGCTTCATCTACAACGCTTTGCTGTGGCTGGAGCGGCGGTCGTTTCGCGCGGCCGATCTCGTCATCACGACGAATGAGAGCCACAAAAGAATTGCCCAGGATCGCGGCGGCAAACGCGCGGGAGAGGTCTACGTCGTTCGCTCGGGCCCTGATCTTTCGCGGTTCCGCGTCTATCCGAAAGACCCGGGCTATGCGCGAGGCAGACCGCATCTCCTCGTTTATCTTGGCGAGATGTGCAAGCAAGACGGCGTTGATCATCTTGTGCGCGCGGTCAAGCACCTGCGCGATGAATGCGGCCGCAGAGATTTCTTCTGCCTATTCGTCGGCGGTGGTCCGCATCAGCCGGCCATCGAACAATATGCGAGCGAGCAGGGGATCATGGATGTCGCCGCGTTCACCGGCCGCGTGAGCGATGAAGAGCTTTGCCGTATTCTTTCCTCAGCCACGCTCGGCATTGATCCGGACCCGAAGAACTCCTGGTCCGACAAGAGCACGATGAACAAAGTCATCGAATATATGTATTTCGGGCTTCCGGTCGTTGCTTACGATTTGCACGAAACGCGGGTTTCCGCGGGCGCGGCGGGCGTTTATGCCGCGCCGAACCAAGAGGTTGAGCTCGCCAAAGCTGTTTCGTTGCTTCTCGACCGGCAAGAGGCGCGCGAATGGATGGGCGATGTCGGGCGCAAGCGCGTTCGCGACAGCTTGGCGTGGGACCACTCGGTGCCGGTGCTGCTCGCGGCGTATGACCGCATGTTTGGCGGCGCGCCTGAGGTTGTTGCCGCCGCCGCGGATGAGGCTCGCGTTGCGTAACCAGATTTCCCATGCAGCGAATACTGCGGCAGAGGCGCCGCGCGCACTCGTTCCCGTGTTCTGGGTTCGGATCCGGTTTCTGTATGCGGTGCTGGGAATGGTGTTCTATCAAGGCGCCGTTGCAATGCCGCTGCGCTGGTTGCGTGGTGCGCCACTGACAATGCAGCAGGGCGAGTCCGACGTCTCACTTCAAATCGGACAAGCTCTTATTTTGTTTGGCTTGTTCATCTTCGGCTGGAAACATCGGCGGCAAGTTCCCAAGAGCCTGATTTTGATTCTGCCGATCACGCTCATACTAGGGTTGTGCACCGTCTCTACGCTCTGGTCCGGCTTTCCCGAAATCACGATCCGAAGGAGTGTAACGCTCCTGTCTTGCATCGCGTTCGGCATTTATTGCTATTGCGAATTTGGATTGTGGCGCGCTGTCGAGCTGATGACGCAGATCACGATCGTATTGGCGGCTTTGTCGTTGGCAGTCTATTTTCTTATTCCTTCGCTCGGCCACGACGTCTCCGAGGGCTATAGCAATGCGCTCCGCGGTATATACGGCCAGAAGAACTTTGTCGGAGCGGCGATGTTGCTTGCACTGAACTTCGGTGTCTGCAAGGCGTTCTACTATTCACGTCTGAGCCTGTTCGATGCGGTCGGCCTGCTGCTCATGCTGAGTTGCCTCGTGCTTTCGTCATCGGCAACCGCGATTGGCGTCTTCGCGATCGTGTTCGCTATGCATCTGATGAACTACTCGCGGAGGCATTGGAGGCTGCGCGTCGTTTTGCTCTATGTCTTTGGCGTCATGGCCTTCATCCTGGTCTGTGGTCTCGTCGTATCTCCGGCAACGATGGTTGGAGCGATCGGCAGGGACCTGAGTTTCACGGGCCGAGTGCCGCTATGGCAAGCATCAATTCAGGCTATCGCCGCCAAGCCTATTCTTGGCTACGGATATGCTGCGTTCTGGAACGCGGACTCGACTCTTACTCAATACATTTGGGAAAGGGCTGGTTGGGCAGCGGCACACGCGCATGATGCATATATCGACCTTGTACTTCAGGTTGGTCTGGTAGGCCTGGTCCTTTATGTCCTGATATGGGGTCGAATCTTCCTTCTGGCCAAGCAAGGCCAAAGGTACGGTAATTTCCCAGAGGCGCACTGGGCGCTTGGCATTGTCGTAAGTGTCCTCATTCGTAACCTCGATGAGGGGGGTGAGCTGACCCCCGATACAATCACAATGCTCATGACGATTGCTCTTTTGGCGTTAGAGAGCTGGCGGCGAGGCGTGAGGCCTCGCGCAATGGCCAGCCGCGCGCAGCCTCAGATCTAGAGCGCTGTCGCCAGTAGGCCGGATTAGCGCATGCCTATCATCTCAGGGATCGCGCCGACGACGAAGCGGCCGAAATTACTGCGGCAGCTCTTCATAGTGAGTTCGCGCGAACTCGCGGCGCCCTTGAAGTAATTGTCGTTGTCGAT
>JBAQHC010000079.1:0-13591 GCA_049288095.1 Alphaproteobacteria bacterium
GCACCTTGTCCGCCGTGTAGGTTGGGATATCGAGCGTCGCGAGCGCGATCATCGGAATGCCCAGCGTCGGACCCGCCTTGCCGTTGGAGCGGTCGATCACGCAAGTCGCGAGCACCGGATGGCCGCCAGCCGCGCGAATGCAATCTAGGCACTCGCGCGAAGACACGCCAGTTGTGACCACATCCTCGACCATCAAGACGCGCGCGCCACGATCGAGCGAGAACCCGCGCTTGAAGAGAAATCTTTCGCCGTCGCGCTCGGCGAAGATTGCCGGTAGGCCGAGTTGTCTCGCAACTTCATAGCCGGGGATGATCGCGCCGACCGCGGGAGAAACCACGATATCGAATGGTCCGTAGCCGGAAGATTTGGCTTTCGCCGCGATCGCTTTTGCCAGGCGCTCGACGCGCTCGGGATATTTGAACACCAGTGCCTTCTGCAGATAGACCGACGAGTGAAGGCCCGACGCGAGAATGAAATGGCCCTCCCACAGCGCATCCGCGCCGCGAAATTCGTCGAGCACATCTTGAGTATTCATGGCTGGCTCTCACTAGCTTCAGCATCTATGCTGCCGCCCGGGAACCTGAGGGAGGCACCGCATGATAACAGCAATCGTTCAATTCGACTTGCCTGGCCCTATGTCGGAGAAGCAAGCAGAGGCAGCCTTCGAGCAGGCCGCCGGCCAGTTCCAAAATGTCGAAGGCCTCGTGCGCAAATATTTCCTTCTGAGCGAAGACGGCAAGACTGCCGGCGGTGTCTATCTGTGGACGCGCGCGGATTTGGCCCGGGCCGCTCACAAGCGGTTCAGCGCCGAAATCAAGGAACGCTTCGGAGCGACAGCCAGGGTCACGCTCTTTCACACGCCCGTCATCGTCGACAACAAGCTCGGTAAGATCGAGGTGGGCGAGGCCGCTTAGCGCAAGCCTCAGGCGGGCTTGCGGCTTGAAAGGAAATTGCCGATGCGCTCGACCGCCTTCACAATATTTTCGGAGGAATTGGCACACGAAAGCCGCACATAGCCCTCGCCGAGCACGCCGAAATCCGGCCCGCCGACAATCGCGACGCCCGCTTCTTCGAGCAGCGTCGAAGCCAGCGGTTTCGCCTTCCAGCCCGTGCGGCTAATATTCGGGAACGCATAGAACGCGCCCTTGGGCCGGATGCAGGAAACGCCTGGCAGCTTGTTGAGCAAATCGGTCACAAGCACGCGGCGCTCATCGAACGCCCGCGCCATCATGGCCACAGCATCTTGCGGGCCGGTGAGCGCGGCGAGGCCCGCCCACTGCGCGGCGGCATTGACGCACGAATAGGAATTGACCGCGAGCTTGCGCGCGAGATTGTAAAGCTTGTCGGGCCACACCGAATAACCCATGCGCCAGCCCGTCATCGCGTAGGTCTTCGACCAGCCATTGAGCAAAATCAGCCTGTCGCGGACCTGAGGATAATTGAGCAGCGTGACATGGCGCTCATTGTCGAACACGAGCTGATCGTAAATCTCGTCCGACATCAGCGCGACATCGGGGAAATTCGCGAGGCCCGCAACCAGCTTGTCGATCTCGGCCTTCGGCGTCACGCCACCCGTGGGGTTCGCCGGCGAGTTGATGATCAGAAGCCGCGTTTTCGGCGTGATCAGCTTGAGCGTTTCATCCGCAGAGAAAGCAAAGCCGTTCGCCTCGCGGATCGGCACCGGGATGGGCTTCGCGCCGGTGAACTCGATCATCGAGCGGTAGATCGGAAATCCGGGATCGGGATAAAGGATTTCCGCGCCGGGCTCGCCGAACATCAAAATCGCATCGAACATCGTCACCTTGCCGCCCGGCACGATGAGCACGTTGGCAGGCGATACATCGGCGCCGAAACGCTTGTGCAGATCGGCGGCGACGGCCTCGCGCAGCGGCTTGATGCCGGTGGCGTCGGTGTATCCGTGATGACCATCGCGCAACGCCTTGATCGCAGCCTCGACGATGTGCGGGGGCGTCGGGAAATTCGGCTGGCCGATGCCGAGATTGATGATGTCGCGGCCTTGCGCGGCAAGCTCGTTCGCGCGCGCCAAAACGGCGAAGGCGTTTTCCTCGCCAATACGATCGAATGCGGCGACTGTTTTGAGCATTATTGGCCTCGCATGAAGTGCGGGGCGGAATATGCCCCCATCGCGGCTAAGACGCTACCCGCAGCGTGCGCCTCGTTCCGGGCGCCGGGTCCGGCGCCTCGAAGACGTCGCGTGCCACATGCCGCGAGGCCAAGAGGAAATGAACGGCGCCCCAAACAAAGGTGATCGCCGTTGAGGCGAGAGCATAGCGCAGCCCATCGGCATTCACGGCATGGCAGGCCGCGACAAGCGCGTCGCCCGCGCCTTTGGGCGCGACCCCGCCCGGGCACATGGCGTGAAAATCACCCAGCTTGAAGAGTCGCGTCGCGATGAAATCAGAGATGTAGCCCATGGCGGTTGGGCCCGCTGCGGTTCCCACCACGCCGAGCATGAGGCCGAGCACAGCGGAAGCCGAAGCGCGCATGCGCGGCGTCGACATGTTCTGCACCATTGCGAGCGTCGGGCTCCAGTAGAGGAACAAGAATGCGTTGCCGAGCATGATGCCGAGCACGCACAACCAGAAGCTCGAATTGCTGAAGCCCCAAAGGTAAAGCGGGATTGCAACGAGGATGCCGACCATCGGCCCCCAAACCCACCAGCGGCGGTCGCGCATGCCGGCCTTCTCGGCGATGAAAGCGCCCATGAGCAGACCGAACGACAGCGCAACCGCGCTACCGGCGCCATAAGCCAGGCCAGCTTTCGCAATGCTGGTGCCATACGCCCTGATGAAGAAGATCGGCATGAATTGGCCGATCGCATTCATACCGAATGCGGCAAGGCTCGAGCCGAGAAGAATGTGAACGAAGGTCGGCTTCTTGAAGAGATGCTTCAGCACTTGGATGAGGCTCGGCGGATCATCCGTTGACGGAGGGTGCCCATCGACGAGGCCGCGCGGCGGCTCTTTCAAGGTGAAGAGCGTGAGCAGTGCGACCAGCAAGCCCGGCACGCCGACAATGATGAAGGCCGTGCGCCAATCGACTGCTTGTGCAATGAAGCCGCCGCCTGCCCCGCCTATAAGTGATCCGATCGGCACGCCAAGCCAGAGAATGGCAATTGCGCTCGCGCGCTTCTCGGCCGGGAAATGATCCGAGATGAGCGATGTCGCAGGCGGGCCGTAGCCGGCTTCGCCAAGACCAACACCCGCACGGCCAATCAGGAGCTGCCAATAATTCGTGACGGCGCCGCACGCGATCGTCAACACCGACCAAATGGTGATCGCGATTGCTGTCACCCAGATCCGGCTGAAACGCTCTGAGAACCGCGCAAACGGAATGCCGAACAGCAGATAAGTGATGGCAAAGCCAAGGCCCTGGAGCATCCCGACCTGCTGATCGTTGAGCTTCAAATCCTGCTTTATCGACTCCGCGAGCGCGGTCATCACCGATCGGTCAACGAAGCCGTAGGCCGAAATGATGACGAGCACGGTGAGCAGCCACCGCCGATAACCCGCGCTCAGCAGCCGGTCCATAGTTCCTCCCGAAGCGGCGCTCTCGTTATTTTTTGCGGTCTTCCAGCCGCGCGCCGCGCGCTGGAGAATGGCCGGCCTCGTCATCCGCCTGCAAGCTCGCACCGCGATAACGCGCGAGACCCTCGCGGGCATTCGCGCACCGCGCTTCTTCGGCCAGTTCAACCGGCACGATCTCGGTGCCTGCCGGCGCAAGCGAGAGCGCCGCGAGCTTCAAATGCTGAACCGCAAAAGGAATGCCGATGATCGTGATGCCGCACAGCACGGCGGCAACGATATGGCCAATCACGAGATACCAGCCGCCGAGCAGGAACCACAGCACGTTGAGCAGGAGGCGCCACAAGCCGGTGACGGCGTCTTCCTGGCCCGTGAGCTCGCGCCGCGAGATCGCTTCACGCCCGAACGGAAAGAACGTGAATGATCCAATGCGCCAGGCTGCAGCGGCCCACGGCAAGCCGACAATCGTGATCGCGAGCAGGATCGCAGCAAACCACCAGGCCAAGCCCATAAGGCAGCCGCCGAACACGAACCAGATGAGATTGAGGATGAGGCTCACGGCCTTCCTTCACTCGCTACGCTCACTGCTTCCGAGATTCTTGGAGACGATCGCCGTGATAATCAAGAGAAACGCAAGAAGGCGCGGCAGATAGCTCCAGGCGTGATTATCGGCCTTTCCGATGAAAGCGCCCATTGCATGGCTGAATGCGAGCAAGAGGAACGCAGCGCCGAAGCTCAGAAACACGCTGTCTCTTGTTCGCCGCCAGAACTTCAAGAAGTAGAAGCCGCCCATGGTGAAACCCATGGTCAGAAGGCCGCCTATAAAGGTATATGCGGTCCCCACTACTCCGACTCCCAAATGAAGCCATAGAGCAGCACGGCAATTGCGGCGAGAGCGCTCAAGCCGCGCAGCAATCTGAGGTCGACGGTCGGCAACAAGGAGAGATCGAGAAACAGGAGAAAGTTATTGATCGTGAGGCCGACAAAGCAGAGAGCGCTCCATAACAGGACGCGGCTCTTGCTCCTCAGATACCCGCGCCACAACAGCAGGAGACAGGCGGCACTCGCGATGAAGCAGAGGAAGTAAACAGCGGAAGGCAGTATGCGGAGCATTCAGCTTGTCATTTTTGTTGCTGCCGCACCGTTCCTCATTCTGGCCCGCCCATGCAATATAAATTTGCGCGCTTATGGGAAAGTGAGGACCCCCCTAGCCCCTGATGCGCCGAACCGATGAGATGAGTGGAGAGGCGCGCAGCGCCGCCTGGATTTGCGTGAGATGCTTGGCGTCGAGCACTTCGATATCGACATTGAGCTCCCAAAAGTCGCTCTGCCGCTCGGTAATCTGCAAGTTCGTGATATTGCCGCCTTGATCGGAGATTGTGTTGGTCAACATGCCGAGTGCGCCGCGCTCATTGACGATGACGACTTTGATGCGCGCGATCGGCGTCATCTTCTCTTCGGCTTCGGTCTCCCACGAGATGTCCTGCCAGCGTTCGGGCTCTTCGTAGAAATTCTCGAGCTGCGCGCAGTCGATCGTATGTACGTCAATGCCGCGCCCTTCGGTCATGATGCCGACAATGCGATCGCCGGGCAGCGGGTGGCAGCAATCGGCCATGTGCACGGCGAGGCCCGGCGTCAGGCCTCTGATCGGGATCGGCGCGCCGGATTTGAGCTTTGGCGGCGCCTTCTTCTTGAGCTGGAGATTGAACGGCTTTTTCACCGTGCCCGGGAACGCAGCTTCGAGCACATCCGGTGCGCTCAGAATACCCTGGCCGACATCGGCGAAGACATCCTCTGCTGAATCCTGCTTAAGCCGCCGCAGAGCTTCTTCAATGGCCTTATCGGAAAAGGCACGGCGCGCGCGCGTGAATTCGCGCTCGACCACTTCGCGGCCGAGCCGCACATATTCGCCGCGCGCACGCTGACGCACGAAACGCCTTATCGCCGTCTTCGCGCGGCCCGTAACAGCGATATTTTCCCAGGTCGGCGAAGGAGTCTGCGCGTTCGAGCGGATGATCTCGACGCTGTCGCCGTTAACAAGCGTCGTATGCAGCGGCACCTGGCGGCCGTTGATACGTGCGCCGACGCAAGTGTCGCCGACATCGGTATGCACGGCATAAGCGAAATCGATCGGCGTTGCGCCGCGCGGCAGAACAATGAGATCGCCCTTCGGCGTAAAGCAGAACACCTGGTCCTGGAACAGCTGAAGCTTGGTGTGCTCGAGAAACTCATCTGCCGGGCCACCCTGCTCCAACATCGCGACGAGATCCTGCAGCCAGCGATACTCGTCCATCTCGACATCATGGCTGTGGCCATTAACGCCTTGCTTGTAGCGCCAATGCGCAGCAACACCCCGCTCCGCCGTTTCATGCATCGCGCGCGTGCGAATTTGCACTTCAATGCGCCGCCGCTCGGGCCCGATCACCGACGTGTGGATCGAGCGATAGCCATTGGGCTTCGGCACCGAGATGTAGTCCTTGAAGCGGCCCGGAACGATCGGCCATGCGCCATGAATGATGCCGAGCGAGCGATAACAATCCTCGACACCATCGACAACGACGCGGAAACCAAACATGTCCGAGAGATTCTCGAACGAGATTTCCTTGTTCTGCATTTTGCGCCAGATCGAATAAGGATGCTTCTGACGGCCATAGACTTCGGCCTTGAGCCCCGCTTCAGCCAGCCTCGTCTTGAGCGTTTCGGAAATGCGCGTAATTACATCACCCGAAGTTTCGCGCAAATAATTGAGGCGCTGGATAATCGAATCGCGCGCCTTGGAGTCGAGTTCGCGGAACGCAAGGTCTTCGAGCTCCTCGCGCAAATCTTGCATGCCAATCCGGCCGGCAAGTGGCGCGTAAATTTCGAGCGTTTCCTCCGCGATCTTGCGGCGGCGCGATGGGTTCGGATGGTGGTCGAGCGTGCGCATATTGTGCAAGCGATCGGCAAGCTTGACCAAAAGCACGCGAATGTCCTTCGACATCGCGAGCACAAGCTTGCGGAAGTTTTCTGCCTGCTTGGACTTTTCCGAGGAGAGTTCGATCTGCGAGAGCTTGGTGACACCATCGACCAGCTCGGCGATCGTGTCGCCGAATTTCTCACGCAAGTCGTCGATGGTCGCGTCGGTGTCCTCAACCGTGTCGTGGAGAAGCGCAGTCGCGATCGTCGCGGGGTCGAGCTTGAGGTCCGTGAGGATGCCGGCGACCTCGAGCGGATGCGACATATAGGGGTCGCCCGAATGGCGGGTTTGGTCCCCATGCATTTTCATTGCATAGACATAAGCCTTGTTGAGCAGGGCTTCGTCGGCCTTCGGATCGTAGGCCTTCACCCGCTCCACAAGCTCGTATTGCCGCATCATCTGAGTTAATTCGCCTCCACAGTCTTCTATATATATCTGGGTTTCCCGCGCGTTAGAGAACTAGCTGCGTTTTGCCCGAAGTGCCGCATCTCCTGGTTTTGGCCGGGATATGCCTCCGAGTGGCCCTGAATCGTATGCAAGGCACCTTGGATCTCAGATCGAATGAGGTCGAAGCGGACGGTACTTTTTTGCTTGAGGTCCGTGAAAAGTATTGAATAATGAGATAGTCGTCGTCGCTGGGGAGGGCTATGGCCGATCCGCAAACCTCTGACCTATCAAAGAACAAGATAGTCAAGGCACTCCGCGATAAAGGCTTGTGGCATTGGCTGGTCGTACTGGGTATTTTGCTTCTGGCATTCATTGTACGGCCGCTAGTCTACTCAATTCCTTTCATCGCCGACGCGCAAGATCGAATATTTCGTCTATTTATCAGTGCTACCCCGCGCGAGCGCGCGCCGACGATGGTTCGGATTGTCCTCATCAAAGACCAGGAGTTTTGGAACGGCGAACTCGAGGGCCGCACGCCGACCAAGCGCGACTACATTGCCAAGATTGTCCGGCGCCTTGACGAGCTTAATGCCAGCGTCGTCGCGCTCGACTTCGACCTACATCTCTCAGACCCCAACGCAGCCGCATCGGTCGGCAATTTTTCTCTAATACCGAAATATCTGGTCCCGGAGACTGACGAGCTTGTAAAGGCGATTCGCGAGGTTGCCGAGCGCAGGCCAATTGTTCTCGCAAACAAGGTTGACTATGTTGGCGACAATCACTCGAAATACAGGCTCGAGCCGAACATCTATCAGCTCTACGGTTTATGCACAGGCTTCGACGATCAGGGCCGTTGGCAAAATCCCGGAACGCCCGAACATCTGCTAAGCGCTGAAGCGGAACGCAATGTCAGCTGCGGCTACATCAATCTCGACTTCAAGAAACACTCCTTGTTGGGTCGCCTGCCGCTTACTGACGGCCGGCGCTTGAGCTCGTTCGCGTTTGCGATCGCACGCGCAATCAATCCCGAGATCGCCCCAAACGAGGCGGATACGCTGCGATACATGGGGTTCATCCCGGCAAAAAAATATACGGATAAGATCATCGTGTCGTCGGGTGAGCTCTTTTCCATGCCGACCCCAGAGCTGCTGCGGAGGTTACAATTCAAGGCCGTAATTGTCGGCGGTAGCTGGTCGCGCTGGGGCGTTGGGCGCGGCCCCCAGGTCGACACTTACGACACCTTTGTTGGGCCCATGGTCGGTGCCGTGCTGCATCACAACTACGCCGAGGCCTTCATCGACAAGCGACTCCTTCCGCTGCTACCCGAATGGGCGGTCGTAACTCTTGAAGTTATGGTCACCGTAGCGATCGCAGTACTCTTTGCGTTGATCTCGGACAACAAGATCAGGGCTGCAATGTTCGTGGTCATCGTGATCGCCCTGTTCGCGTTGCAGTGGGCAATGCTTGTGTTTGGAATGGTGTTCGAGGCGTTCGTGCCGGTCCTGTTCGTGTTCGTACACTCATATGCCGACAGACTCAGGGAGAAGCACAAAGAGACATCTGGATCGGACAAGATCGCTGAACACCCGGGTCAATCGAATTGAAAGGACACGTCTCATGATGAAGCTCACGACAGCTCTAGCGCTGGCTCTTGTCTTGACGGCTTGTGGCAAGAACGAAAGCGCGACAACTAGCACTACCGAGCCGGCAGCCAGTTCGACAAGTACGGAGAGCCCCGCGGACGCTGGCGGCTCAATGGACTCCGGCGCAACGACCACCACATCCACGCCGCCCACTGCCGGGACCTTCGATCCGGATAGCCCGGGCGGGGTTGAGAGTGGTCCACCCACCGGGCCCGTCGATCCGAATAGCCCGGGCGGGGTTGAGAGTCATCCAGCCAAAGCGCCGTAAGGTCAAAAAAGGGGGCACAGCGCATTGTAGCACCTGCGTTCATTGACCCCAGACTTCGTTTGCCGTCTCGACGACAAGCGCGAGCTTGCGCTTCTGATCATCCTCGGTCAGCTGGTTGCCGAAATGGCTCGAGGCAAAGCCGCATTGCGGGGAAAGGCAGAGCCGCTCAAGCGGAACATATTTCGAAGCTTCCTCAATGCGGCGCTTGAGCTCATCCTTGCTCTCAAGTTGTGCCCGCTTGGTGCTCACGAGGCCAAGCACGACCTTTTTACCCGGCGCGACAAAACGCAACGGCTCGAAACCGCCGGCGCGTTCTGTGTCGTATTCGAGGAAGAAGCCATCGACATTGGCCCCGCCGAACACCGTCTCAGCGACCGCATCATAGCCGCCCGAGGCCATCCACATGCTCTTATGATTGCCGCGACAGGTGTGCAGCGTAATCGTCAGCCCCGGCCACTCGGCGGCTATGCGATTGATGATATCGACATAACGCTTGGGAAGCGCATCGGGGTCCTCGCCGTCGGCGCGCACCTGCGCGCGCACGGCCTCATCGCACAGCACGGCGAAGGACACATCATCGAGCTGCAGATAGGTGAGCCCCGCCTCCATGAGATCGGCGATCTCAAGCCGATAGGCATGGATGATGTCCTCCCAGAACACGGCCGGATCTGGGTAGACAATCGGATCGATGAGTTTGCGCCCACCGCGCAAATGCAGAAATGTCGGCGAAGGGATGCATTGCTTGGGTGTGCGTGCGGTAATGCTGTAGAGAAAACGAAAGTGATCGAGCGCAATTGCGCGCAAGCGCCGCACTTTTTCTTTCACGACCATCATCGAGGCCGTGCCCTCGCTACGCCCATCATCGCCTCGAAAGCCGATCGCATAATCGCTTTGTGTTGCCTCGATCCCCGCAAAGCCAGTGAGAAAATCGACGTGCCAAATCGCGCGGCGAAATTCGCCATCGGTGATGGATTGAAGCCCAACGGATTCTTGCATCCGCACGGCGTCTCTGATTGCGCGGTCCTCGACCTCGCGCAGAGCTTCCCGCGAAAACGCGCCCTTGCTCAACGCATCGCGCGCTGTTCTGAGGGAACGGGGCCGTAGCAGGCTGCCGACATGATCGGCCCTGAAGGGCGGCTTTTTTGGGTTGGCCATGCGCGAGAATCCCCTGGAGCTTCGTCCAGTATAGCGGGGCGAGTGACGTGCAAAAGACGGCGCGGCTCCAGCCCAGGCCGCTTGTGCACAGGCCCTTCAATGCGCCGCAGCGGCTCAGAACGAGACACACTCGCGGTGTTCGACCAGCAGCACCGATTGCTGCTTGAAGCGGACCTTGTACGATGCACGAATCGCCTCGATCCTTTCCTGCTCGTCCTTGGTGCCCTTGATGACAAGCAAGAGAAGCTTGGAAGGCTCGCGCACGAGCGTGCCGTCTGGCCCACGCCATTGGCCTTGCGCATCGAACACGGAAAGCCCGTCCGGAAAACGCGGCGTCACTTCGGTATCGAGAAATTGCGCCCAATCCGCATCGCTGACAGAGCCGCCTGTGGCAATATTCCGTCCAAAGATGAGTTCGGCACTCGTCATGCGCGAGAGCCCAGTCGGACACAAGCCGTGAAGGCCCGCACAGCCGGCAAGAGACAGCACGAGCATCAATGTCGGTATGCGGACGATGCCCAGCTTCGTGCCAGAGCTTAGGGCATCCAAGGCGTGAGCGCTCCTCGCAAAGCGAGCACGATTGCTAAAGCGATGAAGATAAGCGTGGTTGCCGAGAAGCGAAGCTTGCGCCATGCCGACCATCCACCGTTGCCGAGCCAAACCGGAAGGACCAAGCCTAGATCAATGAGCGAGAGCACGCTTGCAGCGAGGCACGCGATCGAGAAGACCAGAGCCGACGCGGACGGCCACGTGTACACGATGCTGGTTTGATCGGTGGTCGCTTGGACCAGCAAAACGGCCAAGCCGGAGGCACCAAGAAGGAACAAGAGCGCCGAGGCGGTCTGAACCTGGCCCGCAATGGCCTGCAGATTGGTCTTTGGCATGCCGCGGCCAAGCCGCACCGCGACACCGATCAGCGTTGCGACCGACGCGACCAGTACAAGCAGTGCAAGAAGGCCGAGCACAGCAATTTGATCGATGAGGGAGACGCGGTCTGCTGCGGTGGTCAGCGTGAGCAAACGCTGCGCTCGGCCATTCTTCAGCTCGAACGCCAATCCCTGAGGTCCCAGGTCGGATTTGAAAATGCCGGGCGTTGCGGTCGGCACAAGGCGGTTCACCTGGCCTTGAAGGGTGGCGATCAAATAGCCGTCAGGCGAGTAGCCGATCTGAATGCCTTGCAGCGACTGTACAAAGCTGCCTAGCCCGCTATAGGGCCTGCGCGTCATCTTGTACTCGCCGATATAGGGCAGCGCATCTGTGAGCTTGAGTGTCCCACGATCTGGCGGCTCGGGCGGCGGCGCATAGAAATGAGTCACAACACGCTCGGGGAGCGGTCCGGAGAGTTTGATACCGCCTTCCGAGTTCGTGGAGATGAAGATACCGAGTCGAAGTTCCGGCACCAACATCAAGTTGGAGTGGAACGAGAGCGTGTCGCCGCCATGCCCATAGGCGTGAAAGCCGCCACGCATAGTGACTTCATAAAAGCCGGCATCCCAATTGCCAACCTCAGCCGGCATCTTCGTCATCGGCGTGCGGAAGGCTTTTGCGGCGACCGGGCCAAAGATCGTTGTGCCCTCGAGCGTTCCGTCGCCAAGCAGCATCAGCATGTAGCGCCCCATATCGGCGGCGCTTGCTGAGATCACGCCCGCCGGCGCGACCGGCGTGATGTATTCGGTGCCACGCGATTTGAAACCGCCAGCGCTCCAGCGCAATGGCTGCGAAAGATCTTTCGCAAGCGCTTCGGGCATCGGCGCAGGCAGGTCGGCACGCGGCGGGTAAGGCTCGCGCACGCTGATATGCGAGAGGCCGAGCGGAACAAGAATCTCGCGCTCGACAAGATCCGGCCACGGCGCACCTTCAACATGAGCAACCATGGCGCCTGCAAGCGCAGCGCCGTAGTTGGAATAGGACGAGAGAACGCCCGGCTCGCGCACGCGATTGGGGCGCGTCTCCTTGAGCCATTGGTCGAGCGGACGAATATGCGCGGGGTCCGCCGCAAACAGAATGCCGAGCGCTCGATCCTCAAAGCCCGGCGAATGCGTCATGAGATCGCGCACGCGAATTTCATTCTTGAAGCCCTGCGAAGGGATTTGAAGATCGGTGGGAAGATATTTGTTTACCGGTGCGTCAAGATCGATCTTGCCCTCCTCCACCGCCTTCATGACGAGGATCCAGGTGAAGGTCTTGCTGGTGGAACCAATGCGGAAGAGTGTCATATTGGGATCCACGCGGCGCGCAGGATCGAAGGAGGCAAAGCCGTAGCCCTTCTTCATCACCACCTGGCCGTCCTGCACGACAGAAACCGTGACGCCGGCGATGTGATTGTCTTCCGCCTCCGAGCGCACGATGCCGTCGATGTAGGCTTCCAGCTCAGCGGCCGGAATATTGTCGCTCGCGGCGAGGCGTGGTCCGCCGCCGGTTCCAAGCGGAGCGGCTGCAACTGGTGTCGAAGGCGCGGCTTTAATGGGCTGCACTGAGGCGCCCAGTACGGCTGCCGGATAGAGCAGCAAGGCGCAAAGCAACCCGGCCAGCGGATGGCGCATAGTTTCCCCCTATGGCTTCGGCGCGCCATCGGCGCACCGGCTATGAATTACCACGAGTTAAGCGAGGAAACGCGCGCGCTGCAACCTCGACTTAGGTTGATGTCGGCGCAACGATTGGAAGCCCGAGAACTCCCACAAGGGCGGGAATGCCAAATTGATCAGTTCGTGAACCTCACCGACGCTTCATCAAGCGAGTAGATGGCATCGCCGCTAACAAACGCGGCACGGCCCGGCTCGCTGTCGAATCTATACGCGATCTGCGCGACCGTAATGCGCGGCGTCACGAACTCGGAATGCGCTTGCTGCTGCTTGCCGGGCTTGAGCTCGCCCCTTGTCTCCTTCTCCAAGGTTGCAAGATTCCAGTTCATCCCGATTTCGAAGTGGCTAGCAATCATTTGCACTTGCTCAGCCGTGAGACCGCTCGACAATTGCGTTTTGGTGTAAGTGTCGGGCAGCTCATAGATATAGCGACGCGACCATGTCTTGCCGCTCGGCGACAGATCGACGGAAAGCATCGAAGCGAACTTCATGTGCTCGTCGTCGATCTTTTCAACCAACAGATAAGGCGAGAAGAGCGCGCCGTTTTCACCATCAACGAAGGCGGGATGCGCGCCAAGTGCAGCGCTGAAACGGCCGCGGACATCCACGTCAAGCTTGCCGCGCAGTGCCGCAGCGTCGGCCGCCGTCACGCCCTCGATCATCTTGGCATTGGCAAGAACGCCCAGCGGGCCCGCGAGCAGGCCGAGCGCGACACCACCGCCGCCATAGTTTTGGAAGTAGAGGACGCTCTCGTTCTTATCGAGATAGCGCCGGAACTGGTCGGGCGTACTGAGCGGCGGCCCTCCGATCCTCGGTTTCGCGGACGGACCGATTGCCGGCGAGGGCAACGCGGCGATCTTGTAGGCGATCGGTGCTGAGTTCGTGGGTGGCCCTTGATACTTGGGCGCGGTTACGCAGGCCGTAAGCGAAAATAAAGCCGCGGCGAGCGCCAGCGGCCTAATGATGGGCTTCATATTGCTTTCCCCCAATTAGCCGGCCTTGGATGGCAGGCTTACTCCTTTTGGGGAATTTTGAACTCGAAAGAAGCGCTAAGG
>JBAQHC010000080.1:0-2861 GCA_049288095.1 Alphaproteobacteria bacterium
GGCATGCAATTCGATCGCGGCTATCTCTCGCCCTACTTCATCACCAATGCCGAGAAGATGGTTGCAGAGCTCGAGGATCCGTACATCCTCTTGCACGAGAAGAAGCTTGCCAGCCTACAAGCGATGCTCCCGGTTCTTGAAGCCGTGGTGCAGTCAGGCCGTCCGCTTCTCATCGTCGCGGAAGACATCGAGGGCGAGGCTTTGGCTACGCTCGTCGTCAACAAGCTGCGTGGCGGCTTGAAAGTCGCGGCGGTGAAAGCACCGGGCTTCGGCGATCGCCGCAAGGCCATGCTTGAGGACATTGCAACCCTCACCGGCGGTCAGACGATCAGCGAAGATCTCGGCATCAAGCTCGAGAACGTTACGCTGAACATGCTCGGCAAAGCCAAGAAGGTGCGCATCGACAAGGACAACACGACCATTGTCGACGGTGCCGGCAAGAAGGCCGACATCAACGCTCGCGTCGGCCAGATCAAAGCTCAGATCGAGGAGACGACTTCGGACTACGACAAGGAGAAGCTGCAAGAACGCTTGGCGAAGCTCGCCGGCGGCGTTGCAGTCATCCGCGTCGGCGGTGCAACGGAAGTCGAAGTGAAGGAGAAGAAGGATCGCGTCGACGATGCGCTCAACGCAACGCGCGCCGCGGTCGAGGAAGGTATTGTCCCGGGTGGCGGCGTTGCTCTTCTCTATGCTTCGCGCGTGCTCGAGAAGCTGACCGGCGAAAACGACGACCAGAATGCCGGCATCAACATCGTTCGCCGTGCATTGCAGGCGCCGATCCGCCAGATCGTCGAAAATGCAGGCGTCGAAGGTTCGATCGTCGTCGGCAAGTTGCTCGAGCAGAAGAAAGAGACCTTCGGCTTCGATGCTCAGAAGGAAGAGTATTGCGACCTCGTTGCGGCCGGCATCATCGACCCGACCAAGGTCGTGCGCACGGCGCTGCAGGATGCGGCATCGGTTGCCGGCCTCCTCATCACCACGGAGGCAATGATCGCGGAAGCCCCGAAGCGCGATAAGCCGTCGGCGCCATCTATGCCGGGCGGCGGCATGGGCGACATGGACTTCTAAGCGAAGTCACCGCTGGAAGCTAAGTATTGAGCCACGGAGGCAACTCCGCGGCTCTTTCATTTGCTCGGCCGAGATCCCCGAATCACCGGCGCGCAAATTTTCGGCGATAGCGCGATCCAAAAGCCACACTGGCGAGAAACATGAAAGTTTTGCGACATCGAAATTCGGCGTGACCCTGGCTGCTTCGTCTGCTCGTCGCAGGGGCCTACGTCGTAAGCTATTGTAATTGCTAAGTAAAAGAGAGGGGGGGCGATCGGCAGCCCAGTTAGCTGCAAGGCGCCCCAAGCGTGCGCTCGTATCGTCCGCATGCGAACAAACGAAGCGCATAACCGAGCGTCTCAATTGTCCAAGTCTTGCCACTCGGCTATGGTTTTTGAATTGGAGGCGCGCATCCAAGCGACGGCAAAGCGGTTTCATAATCCGCAAGCCGCGGCTCGTCCGTTCTGATCGCCGATTCGGCGACCATGCTGTTTGGTGCCGCTGTCATTTTGGCCGATCCGAGAAGCAAGCCTCGGGTCACGACACCGGGGGTGATGACCATGTCATTACGAAAGAAGTTCTTGGCAGCCACGGTCTTGGCTGGCGCTGTTACAGCATTATTGTCAGGCGGCGCAATGGCCTACGATGCCAAATGGTATGTTGGCGCGGGCGCTGGCTGGGAGCACATGGACGATGGCTGGACCAAAGGCCAGTTCAGTATTGATGATGGCTACATCGCCGACGGGCGCTTAGGCGTTGAGGCGAAAGATAGCCCTTGGCGCTTTGAGCTTGATACAAGCTATCGCCGTAACGAAATCGGCGGCGGCGTTCGTGGAGCCTCAAGCGGCCACATCAACATCATCTCCGGTTTGTTCGATGTCATCTACGACTTCAACCACCAGAGCAATTGGCATCCCTATGTTGGTTTGGGTGCGGGGCTCGGCCGTCTAGAGTATAGCGCAACCGGTGTTGGTTTCTCGTACGGACCATCCAGAACAACGACGCTGGCAGGTCAGGCTCTCGCCGGTATCGACTGGAGCATAAACGAGCATCTTTCGCTCGATGTTGAGTACCGTTACTTCGTGCTCGACAATCCGAAATTCAATGGGATCAGCGGAGGCCTGCCCGTTTCACGTAAGGAGTCCTTCGGCAATCACTCAGTGCTTGCGGGGCTCAGATGGACGTTTGGCCCGGCAGCTCCGCCTGCCCCGCCGCCGGCTCCTCCGCCGCCACCGCCACCACCGGTTGCAGCTCTGCCCGTGTTCAAGATCTTCTTCCCGTGGAATCAGTACAAGCTGACGCCCGAAGCGCGGAAGACGGTCGACGAAATCGCTTCGCAGTACAAGGACAAGAAGATCCAGAAGATCCATATCGAGGGCAACACGGACACCTCGGGTACTGCTGACTACAACCAGGGCCTCGGCGACAACCGCGCAGCCGCTGTCAAAGCAGAGCTCATTGCTCAGGGCATCCCCGATAGCGTAATCGACACGCTGTCGCGTGGTGAAACCAATCCGGCCGTTCAGACCGGCGACAATGTGCGTGAGCCGCTCAACCGACGCGCCGAAGTCACAATCCAGGTCCAGTAAGCCTGAGATACATCTAAGCGACGGGGCCGCGGAGAAATCCGCGGCCTTTTTATTTGGCAATGAGCTCTCGCAAGAGCCGATCTTCGATTGGCGCTCCGAGCCGACGCATCAATTCCCGCAAAGCTGCAACGTCGGCAGCGCTCCAGGCTGCGGCGCGGGAAACAGCAAGCACAGCTTCGCTTTCCAAGATGAGGCCGTCATCGAGAATGCGCAGCTGATTGGCGG
>JBAQHC010000081.1:0-1650 GCA_049288095.1 Alphaproteobacteria bacterium
CTTCGCGTTATGAAAGCAGCCTCCTTGGCTCGTACCTTTTCTAGGACGCGTTCAAAGGCCTCGGTCTCCCCGCGAATCCTTCTAATGGTCTGATCATCGAAAGGGCGGCAAAGTGCATTGGTACCGAAATATAGAAGGATCGCCACGGAATAGGTCCTTTTAGCCTGTCGGCGCTTTCCTTGATATCACAAAAACGCGCATTTTAGGAATTTTGGGAAGTAAGGACTTGGGGGACCCTCTCTTCCGTCCCAGGTAAGATCCTCAGCCTGATAGATCGCCGGCGAGTTCTTAAGTTTCTCGATAAATGCCGACCGAGCCCGGTCGTCTTTGAAAATCCCATTGCGCTCGATACCCCGGCCGGTGACGCGAAGTCGACCAATCAGCAGTCTTTGTCAACTTAGTCAACAACGGGTTTCCTGGAGTTATTCCCGATAACTCGCCTGCAGCTGAGCGATAAAGCCACTTTCCTCTAACTTGCGTATGAACGTGCTGTCCACGAGGCTTGCCGCGTTAACGTCGGCGAGCTTGGGATTCAGCGTCGCCATGAGTCTTTGCATGTTTCGCACTCCTTCTAGGGACGGGTAAGGCTTGGGATCGAGGTCCTTGATGACATCTGCATAGCCTTCCTCTGCGAAAGATAGGTCGGACAGTTTGAGCCGGTTCATAATCGTCCTGATGACTTGCGGCTTGCCGCGGGGAGCGAGCACATAGTATTCGGCCTCGATCAACGCCCTCATGACGTTCGTAAGGGTCTCGGGATTTTTTTCCAGAAAACCTTTTCTCGTGACGATTCCCGTGGAGGACATTGGCGGAGCTACTTCCGCCAGCACGTTGAATCCTTTTTGCCTGAGCGCAACACTGTAGGCACGTGAAGTCAAAACCATTCCGTCCACCACATGGGACTCCAGTGCCCGGACCAGCATCGCTTGATCGCCGATTATCATAAATTGAATACGGTCGCGTGTCGGATCCAATCGGAGATGTTCGAGGGTAAGCATGGCGTACATCCACACGGTGCCGCCGATGCTTTGCACACCGAACCGTTTTCCTGCCAAGTCCCCGGGTTTCTTGATATCTGGTCGGGTGACTAGGAAACAGGGTCCGCGACTGACAAAACCCAAGACCATCTTGAGTTCCACGCCGGCTGCCGCCGCGCCGAGCACGGTCGTTCCTCCGGTGTAGCCAAACTCGATATCACCTGCGGCGAGACCGGCGCTAAGCATTTGGTTATTGCGCACTAAAACAACTTGTGCCCGCAGCCCATACTTGCCAAAGAAGTCTAACTCTTGGGCGATCCAAAGCGGTGCCACTCTCGGAGTCGGATTTGGATAGGCGATCGCAACGCGGGTTGGCGGCGAGGCGGCTTGGCTGGGATTGGTCGATAGTAGCACT
Organism: Alphaproteobacteria bacterium; assembly: GCA_049288095.1. Taxonomy (GTDB): domain Bacteria; phylum Pseudomonadota; class Alphaproteobacteria; order CAWBKL01; family CAWBKL01; genus CAWBKL01. The sequence continues at coordinate 1,393 of JBAQHC010000081.1, forward strand.
GCGTAAGCAATTAGAGTGACCACCAAATAACGTGGAAACGAGAGAGAACCTCTTGTCAAAGTGGAAAGGCATAGCATGGCAGACACCCCCTTCTGGCTTGAAGATCGACAAACCCGTAACCACTTGACTGCATATCAACCTCGCAAAACGAAGGAAAGCAAAAACTCGTGCTGGGGAACGTAAGCTGCGCAAGTCTGACAGCGACTCACTGGCACGGACTTACACTTGAAATCTCTGCCACGGGTTCAGGTTCACTTC
>JBAQHC010000082.1:0-2828 GCA_049288095.1 Alphaproteobacteria bacterium
CCGGTGTAGCCGATGTTCAAGACCGTCCTTGTGGCCAACAGAGGCGAGATCGCTGCGCGTATCATCCAAACGCTGAAGCGCATGGGGATGGCCTCCGTCGGCATCGCTTCCGACGCTGACCGCTTCACAGTGCCCATGCGCGCCACCGACAAGCTCGTGCGGCTCGGCTCCGGCACGCTCAAAGATACTTATCTCAACATCGACAGGATCATCGCGGCCTGCAAAGAAACTGGCGCCGAGGCGGTGCACCCCGGCTATGGCCTGCTTTCAGAGAATGCTGAGTTTGCCGAGCGTTTGCGCGCAGCGGGCATCGCATTCATCGGCCCGACGCCGGAGCAGATCCGCGGCTTTGGTCTCAAACACACTTCGCGCGAGATCGCCAAAAAGTGTGATGTGCCGCTGCTTCCCGGCAGCGAACTGCTCGAAAGCCTCGATCATGCACGCTTTGAAGCCGCGAAGATCGATTATCCGGTGATGCTGAAAAGCACAGCCGGCGGCGGCGGCATCGGCATGCAGCTCTGCAACGATCCTGACGAGCTCGCCGAGCGCTATGAAAGTGTGATCCGCCTCGCTTCCGGCAATTTCGGCGATGGACGGCTTTATCTCGAGCGCTTTGTGCCGCTCGCGCGCCATGTCGAGGTGCAAATCTTCGGCGACGGAAAAGGTAATGTGATTGCGCTCGGCACGCGCGATTGCTCTCTGCAACGGCGCAATCAGAAAGTGGTCGAGGAAGCGCCCGCGCCGCAACTTCCCGATTACGTGCGTGAGGCCCTGCCTGCCTTCGCGATCGATCTCGGCAAGGCCGTCAATTATCAATCCGCGGGCACGGTTGAGTTCGTTTACGATGTGTCGCGCGGCGAGCCTTATTTCCTCGAGGTGAACACGCGGCTTCAGGTCGAGCATCCGGTGACGGAAGAGATTTACGGCGTTGATCTCGTCGAGTGGATGATTCGCCAGGCCGCAGGCGAGTTCATCTTGCCGAAGCCGGGCGAACTCAAGCCGAAAGGCCATGCCATCGAAGTGCGGCTTTATGCCGAAAACCCCGCGCAGAATTTTCGGCCCTCTGCGGGCAAGATCACCAGCCTCAAATTCCCGCGCGATGCGCGCATCGAAACTTGGGTCGAGCCCGGCACCGATGTTTCCCCGCTTTACGATCCGCTGATCGCGAAAATCATCGTCAAAGCCGACACGCGCGATCAGGCACTGCATAAATTAGATCGCGCGCTCGATGAAGCCGAGCTCTGGGGCATCGAGACCAACCTTTCTTATCTCGGCCACATCGTGCGCACTTACGAGATGACCTCGGGCAATCCGCTGACTTCGACGCTCAGCGGCTTCACCATCCGTCCACGCGCGATCGAGGTTCTCTCGCCCGGCGCGCAATCGACCTTACAGGATTTTCCAGGCCGTCTCGGCTTTTGGGATATCGGCGTGCCGCCCTCGGGGCCGATGGACGATCGCTCGCACAAGCTCGTCAACCGTATTCTCGGCAACCCGCAGAATGCCGCCGTGCTCGAATGCACATTGATCGGCCCGACTTTGCGTTTCCAGAGCGATGCGCTGATTGCGCTTGGCGGCGCAGAGATGACGGCAACGCTCGATGGCGCACGCGTGCCTTACTGGCAACCCATCACCGTGAAAGCCGGCCAAACGCTCACGCTCGGACGCATCGACGACGCCGGGATGCGCACTTATCTCGGCGTTTATGGCGGATTCGATGCGCCGCTTTATTACGGCTCGCGCTCGACCTTCACGCTGGGCGGCTTCGGCGGCCATGGCGTCGGCGCGCTCAAAGCGGGCGACACGCTCCATATCGGCGAAGAACATTCCGGCCCGCCAATGGATCACGCGCCAGACGATGTGCCCAAGCTGACGCGCGAATGGGACATCGGCGTGATCTACGGTCCGCACGGCGCGCCCGAATTCTTCACAGCCGAAGACATCGCGGCATTCTTCTCGTCCGAATATGAAGTGCATTTCAACAGCGCGCGCACGGGCGTTCGTTTAATGGGCCCGGCGCCGAAATGGGCGCGCGCCGATGGTGGCGAAGCGGGCCTGCATCCTTCCAACATTCACGACAACGCTTATGCGATCGGCGCGATCGATTTTACCGGCGACATGCCGATCATCCTAGGGCCGGACGGGCCGAGCCTCGGCGGGTTTGTGTGTCCGGCGGCTGTTGCGCTCGGCGATCTTTGGAAAGTCGGCCAACTGAAGCCCGGCGACAAAGTGCGCTTTCACAATGTATCGCTGGCCGAAGCTGCCGACCTCCGCCGCGGCAACGCTATCAACTATTCCGCGCGCAAGCCGGAAAGCGATAAGCTCCGCGTGCTCGAAGATAGGCGGCCGCGCGTGGTTTATCGGCGGGCCGGCGATGACAATATTCTCATTGAATACGGGCCGATCACGCTCGATCTCAATTTGCGCCTGCGCGTTCATTTGTTGATGCAAGCGATTAGAGCCTCGCATTTGCCGGGCATTATCGATTTGACGCCGGGCATCAGATCGCTTCAAGTGCATTACGGCACGGAGGCCGTCACCGAATCCTATTTGCTCGATGCGCTGGTCGCACTTGAAAAGTCGCTGCCCGATCCGCGCCGCGTTTCGGTGCCGAGCCGCATCGTGCATTTGCCGCTGTCGTGGAACGATCCGCAGGCACAGCTTGCAATGCGTAAGTATCAGGAGCTGGTGCGGCCGAATGCGCCTTGGTGCCCCTCGAACATCGAATTCATTCGCCGCATCAACGGGCTCGAAAACGAAGACGACGTAAGGCGCATCGTGTTCGATGCGAATTATCTCGTGCTCGGCCTTGGCGATGTTTATCTCGG
>JBAQHC010000083.1:0-1752 GCA_049288095.1 Alphaproteobacteria bacterium
CGTCGAGGTGTGGCCCGCTCCGGGATATTGGACCGAGATTATCGCGCCCTATCTCAAAGCGACCGGCGGGCATTACATTGCCGTGCTGCAAGGCGCGGATCGCAAAATGCTGCCGAAATTCGACGACAAGACAATCTATGGCGATATCGCCTACACCGTGTTCGACCAAAACTCGGGCGCGCTCGCCCCGGCTGGCAGCGCCGATGTCGTGCTCACCGCGCGCAACATTCATGATTGGATGTGGACTCCCGGCTACGCCGAGAAATTCATGAGCGACGCGTTCGCGGCGCTCAAGCCGGGCGGAATTTTGGCCGTCGAAGATCACCGCGCTGATCCGCGGCCAACCAACAACAATGCGCGCGATGGCTATGTGAACACGGCGGATGTCGTCGCTTTGGCCGAGAAGGCCGGCTTCAAGCTTGAAGCCAAGTCTGAGATCAACGCCAATCAAAAGGATACCAAGGATTATCCGTTCGGCGTTTGGACATTGCCGCCGTCGCTGCGCAGCTCAGCGCCGGGCCAGCCGCCGGATACCAATTTCGATCACTCGAAATATATCGCGATCGGCGAGAGCGACCGGATGACATTGCGCTTCCGCAAGCCAAGCTAGAGCACGATCGTCTTAGATGGAAACAGCTGCCTCCTCATGGTTCGACAGGCTCACCATGAGGGCGAATGACTTAAACCTCATCCTGAGCTTGTCGAAGGATGGATCGCCACGGCGCGTTCCGCGCCTCGCGATGACGGCTTCGTGCTGGGCCCGGCTGGAGTTTTCTTGCAAGCATATTGTCGTGCGGCATGGCGGAGCGCTGCTCCAATGCGCGGCAAGCAATGCGCTGTTGCGTCGAGATGACGCGCCCGATTTTAGAATGCTGTCGCTGTTATTGGTCGACTTCGAAGGTCGGATCCGTGGCGCCGAGCGTCACAGTGAGCGCGCCGGAGCCATCGATTCGCAGGCGGTGATCGCCCTTACCGGAGTAGTTGGCAAATACAAATGCCGCGAGCACGCCGGAGCGCGTATCGAGTGCGGTCTCCGGAACTTCGTCGCCGGCAGGAATCGTCCAGGACATGATCGAGAGATTAGTCCCGGCGCTCGCAGCTAAGGCTGCTTTGCCCTTGAACCAGGCCTCGGCAGACTCCGATTCGAGTTGCGGGATGAGCGCGGCGTCGTAGACGAAAACAAGGTCAACCGCTATCGGGGCGCCTTTGTTGGCGTCATCGCCGGACTCGATGGTGATCGACCCAATATCGACGGCATTCTCTTCGCCCTCGGCGGCCGGAGCAGTCGGCGAGGTCTGACCCGAAGCAGCAGGCGCGCCCTGCGGCGCTGGACTGGCGCTGGCCGGTGATGAAGCTGAAGAAGTGGAGCTTGCCGATGGCGCGGCAGTTGAGCCGCCTTCATTGCCCTGCTTTTTCTGCGAAGGGCCGCAAGCACTTAGAGCAAAAAATAACGCGACCGCGGCAAACGCCAGGACAAGGCCAAGAGGCTTTGAGGTCTCTTTCCCGCCGGGCGCAGCCACGGCCGCGTCACTATGTTACTACTGGCCGCCAGCCGGAGGCGTCGACGCCGGAGGCGTGGTCTCAGCCGGAGGCGCGGCCGCGCCTGAGCCCGAGTCCATAGCGCCGCCCGAAGCCGGAGGCGTGGCCGGAGTCGTCTCTGCCGGCGCTGCCGGTGTCGTGCTCTCAGCCGGCGCTGCCGGTGTCGTGCTCTCGGTCGACGACGGAGCCGTCGAGCTCGTGCCGCCACCCTGC
>JBAQHC010000084.1:0-16322 GCA_049288095.1 Alphaproteobacteria bacterium
TCTCCAAAGAGCCGCTCGTCTTGATCGGTGTCTTGCGCGGGGCCGTGCCCTTCGTTGCGGACTTGGCGCGCGCGCTTCACGCACGCAAAGTGCCGCTCCTCATCGATTATGTTTCCGCGGAAAGCTACAAGGGCGCGCAATCGACCGGCCAGGTTGCGCTCGGCGCGGCCCCGACCATTTCGGTCGCCGGCTGCGATGTCATTATTGTCGACGATATTCTCGATACGGGATTAACGCTCGCTGCGGTCAAGGACAGCTTCGAGCACACAATGCCGGCGCGCATCGCCTCTTGCGTGCTTTTGGACAAGACGACTCGCCGGGTGAACGGTCTTCAAGCTGAGTTTGTCGGCTTTAAGTGCCCCGACGTGTTCGTCGTCGGCTACGGCATGGATCTTGATGGCCGCTTCCGCGAGCTGCCTTTTATCGGGACGGTGCGTTAGGCGAATTCGGCCTTGGCAGCTCAAGTGGGGCTGTCATGGCGAAAATCCTTATTGCCGCCGCGGAAGCGCGGATGCTGGACTACCTGGCGCAAGGACTTGCCGAGAAGCACGAGATTCACACGGCGTCCTCGATCGACAAAGTGCTCGATGCGCTCGCCGAAGAGCGCTTCGATCTCGTCGTCTCCGACATTTTTCAGCCCGTGCTTGATTCGATCGCGTTGTTCAAGACGATCGCGCGTTCAACCCCCAAGACCCGCGTCATTGCGCTTCTCGATTTCAACACGGAGCGCGCCAGGCATTATGATTTGAGCGTCTGGGTCGATAGCGCGGTTTCCAAGCCGTTTACCGCCGGACGCGTCAAGAACGAGATCGATCACGTGCTTGCGGCCGCCTCGCGCCGCGCCCCTGCCCCCGAACTGGTTTAAGAACGCGCGCAGCTTCTGTTGTCCCCCTCCCTATGGGAGGGGTTAGGGGAGGGATCGCAGCCTGCGCCAGGTGCGGCCAAGCCCCCTCCTACCTCCCCCAGAGGGGAGGGACTCCTAGTTGCAATTCCCCATGCTGCTCGGGCGTGCATCAATCAAACCGCTTGAGCAGGCGGTCCAAATAGTCAAGCTCTTTGCGCTTGCGATTGGGATCGCTAGCGCGGCGCTCAATCTCCTCAAGAATTTTCCGCGCCCGCCGAAGCTGCATCTCGGTCGGCACCTCGACATTGTCGTCCGACAAGGCGCCCATGCCGCCACGCCTTCTGCCCAAGGGATCGCGCCCGCCGGCTTGGCCGCTCGCAACGCCCATCCGCCCGCTCATCGATTGCGCGAGCGCCTGCGCAAGGCCTTGCATGCCCTTTTGCAGATCATCGATCGCGCGGCCTTGTGGATCGATCGCACCGTTCGCATCGCCGGCGCCGAGCTTGTCTTGTGAATTGCCCATCGCCTGTCCGGCTTGCTGAAGAGACTGATTGCCTTGCGGCATGTTTGCCCCGAGCTTGCCCATGAGCTTTTCGAGTCGCTCGCGCAGTTGCGCCTGATCGCGCGCGAGCGCGGTCATTGAGCGGTCTTCTTTACGTGGCGCGGCGCCACGCCCCGATTTACGATACGTCTCATCGAGCATATTCTTTTGATTGCCCAGCATGCTCTCAAGATCCTTGAGCGCGTTCGACATCGCTTGCTCGCTTTGCGTCATGCCGGCCTGGCCGCCGCCGATCTTGAGATTGTTGAGAATGTCCTGAAGCTGTGACAGCATTTGACGCGCTTGGCCGCGCGCGCCCGTGCGCGCCATGTCCTCGATCGCCTGCATCAGATCCCGGAAATCCTTCGAACTAACGACATTCTGCCCCGGCATTTGTGGCGCGACCTCGCCCCGCGCGAGCGCCTTCGCGGCCTGCTGGGAAAGCGCCTGCATGTAGCGGTCGAGCGCGGCTTTGAGATCGCTCATCAAATCCTTGATTTGATCATCCGTTGCATTATTCGAGAGCGCATCCATCAGCTTGCTCTGAATGTCGCGCAGGTTTTGCTCGGCGAGTGTCAGATCACCGTCCTCGATCCTGAGCGCGAGGTTCCAGAATAGGTCGTACACGGATTTAACCGAGGCGCGGTCGAGCGGCGCATCGAGCCGGAAATAAGCGCTGCGCAGTCCTAGATAAACCACCGTGTCAGGCATGAACCGCTCGGGTGCGAGTGTCAAGGCATCGAGCGCCTCCCGCACGCGCTCATGATTGGCTTGCGGCGCCGCGGCCAAAATGCGCCGCTGCTCGATGATCGCCTTGGCGAGCGGCTCGTGAAATTTGCGCTCCGGCAGGGTGAAAGTCAGCGGTGCGCTCTGGCTGGTGTGCCCTGCATCGTCGGTAGCCGTGAGCGTGATCGAGACCGGCATTCCCGCCCATGGATTGGCGGTGAGATCGAAAACTTCCTTCGCTTCCGTGGATTTGGGGTGGCCCGGCGCAAGCGAGAGCGGCAACACAAGCGGGTCGGAGGGGTCGGCGATGGCGAGCGCGCGTTCATCGTGGCCTGTCGCTTCGGCCGGATGCAGAAGCCGGATCCGCACCGCCGCCGACGCAACGCCGTAATCATCCGTCGCCCGATATGCGATCGTCAGAAGATCCTTAGCGTTCGCGCTCGGCGGTTCCTTGAAGGCGATTGCGGGCGGCGCATCCGGTGTGAGCGCAATATCCCAGCGGCCCAAGCGCTCTTCGCCCGTCAGGACATCGACGGTTTGATCGACGCCGAGCGGCAGGTCGATCTTGAAGGCGCCGGTTCCGTCTGCGGTCATGGAAAGGTTCGCGTGCCAGCCCGCCGGAATGTCGGCCGATTTGATATGGCGGCGAATATGCGGCGCGCGCCCGGCGCCGGAAACGCGCACGGTCATCACCGAGCCTTGCGGCGCGCTGAATTTTTCGTGCGCCGGTTTTTGCTCTGCGCGCGTCAAGAAGATGGGCGCCGCGCGGGTATAAGCCGGCGGCGTAATCCACGCATCAACGCCGATGGAGCTGGCGGCCCTTGCGCCGAAATGCGGCGTGAGCGCATAGCCTAAACGGTCATGCCAATCGGGCCCGGCGTAAAACAGACCCAGAAGCGCAAACGCAACGGCGATAACGCGCAAGCCGTAAGGGTCGGCGTCCGGCACATCAGGGCGCGGCGGCTTCACCCGCAGGTTTTGCAGCGCTTGAGCGGCACGCTTCAAATGCGCGCGCCACAAGGCTTCGCTCGCCGGGTCGCGGCGGCCAAGCGCGAGCGAATCGGAGAGTGTTTGGAGCGGCCGATGCTGAAGCCCGGAATCGCGCTCAACGCGGGCAAGGCCCTCGGCGCGCGTTGGAAGGTGAAAGCTGCGCGCGAGGTGCCACGCGGCGAGTGCTCCCAATCCTATGAAGGCCACGAGCAAAAGCCCATGTGCATAGCCGGGCATGCCCCGAAACACGTCGAACCAGGCGAGGCCGAGAAACGCCAAGAGAAGGCCAAGCAGCGGCCAAGCCCGCGGCCACATGCGTTCGTAAAACAGCGCCGCGCGCGCGAAAACGAGCCGCCGCTCGGTGGCCGCGCCCAATCCCGGTTTTGTGCCTGTGCGCTTCAGGGGCTTCTTCAAGGAACGCCAACCTCAAAAGGAGCCGCCCCGCGACTCCATGAGCCGCAATCTAGGGCAGAAGCCCTTGAAGGGCACGCTCAATTGCGCGCGAGCCACTCCGGAACGCTATCGAGCGCCAGCATCTGCTCGATGCTCGGGCGGGCGCGCACCACGGCCCATTCGCCGCCCTTAACCAAGACCTCGGGAACCAGGGCCCGCGTGTTGTAGGTCGAGGCCTGCACCGCGCCATAGGCGCCGGCGGTGAGGATGGCGATGAGGTCGCCTTGGGCAAGTTCCGGCAACTCTCGGGCCGTGGCGAGAGTGTCGGCCGTCTCGCACACCGGCCCTACAATATCGTAGCGATGCTTTGGCGCGCCCTGTGCCGGCTGTTTCACAGGCTGCATTGCATGATGGGCATCATAGAGCGCCGGGCGAATGAGATCGTTCATCGCTGCATCGATAATGAGAAAGCGGCGGCTCTCGCCTTCTTTCACATAGATGACGCGGGCAACGAGAATGCCGGCATTGCCGACGATCATCCGCCCGGGCTCGAAGATGAGCTTGACGCCGAGCGAAGCCGTTGCCTCGCGTACGATGCTTGCGTAGTCGGCCGGCAAGGGCGGCTCTGCCGGCTCGTCGAAATAGGGAATGCCGAGCCCGCCGCCAAGATCGACACGCTCAATTGTGTGGCCTTGCACGCGCAGGCGCTTCACGAGCTCGGTCACGCGCGCGAACGCATCGCGGAACGGGGCAAGCTCGGTGATCTGGCTGCCGATATGCACATCGACGCCCTTGATCGCGATGCCGGGCAAATTCGCTGCTTGCGAATACGCCTGCAGCGCGCGGTTCCACGGCACGCCGAATTTGTTCTCCGCCTTGCCGGTCGAGATTTTGGCGTGCGTCTTGGCATCGACATCCGGGTTGATACGAAACGCAATCGGCGCGGTCTTGCCAAGCGAGGTGGCGACTTCGCTCAGCGCGATCAGCTCGGGCTCGGATTCGACATTGAATTGATAGATGCCGGCTTCGAGCGCGGCCTTCATTTCATAGCGCTGCTTGCCGACGCCGGAGAACACGATGCGTTCGCCAGGAATACCGGCGGCCAGCGCCCGCGCCAGCTCACCGCCCGAGACGACATCGGCGCCCGCGCCCTGGCGCGCCAAGGTCTTGAGCACGGCAAGATTGCCATTGGCTTTGACCGAATAGGCAACGAGCACGTCGGCGGCGCCGAACGCGTCGCGGAACACGCGATAGTGCCGCTCGATTGTCGCCGTGGAGTAGCAATAGAACGGCGTGCCGATGCGCGCCGCAATCTCGGCGATCGGCACATCCTCGGCGAAAAGCGCGCCGTTCTTGTAAGCGAAATGATGCATAACCAATTCCGTCCGGTCGCGCTAACTAGCACGTACATCGTCGCCAGCCAACGACCGGCGTCGGCATATGGCATTTCGAATGTAGAAGAGGGTGGACTAGTTTCCAGTAGAATGTCGAATTTCGCCAGCTGGGTTAATTGGCGCATCCTCTTCCTCTTTGTCCAGCTGCTTGGACGCTGCCGGCACGACCTTTGGTACAATCAAACGATCTAACAATATCTCGATGCCAACTCGTCCACGTGCGTGCCGGTGTGTATCGAGGATGATGAGCGTCTCTGCGAAATCCGATTGCACAAGAGTGAGAAGCGCCGAGTAGTTTGAAGGCAAGACTTTTGAAGGAGCGCGGAAGCGATTCGCAATGGCGGCGCCGTCACCCTGCTCCATTTCCACAATTAGCTGTGATCCGGCGTTGTAGTCGTCCAAGGTTTCCAAGAGTTCGTCAACCGTGCAATAGGCCACAAATAGCCGGTCTCCTGAAAGGAACAGAACTTCAGAAGTGTCTCGGTCAAAATACCGCTTGATTTCGGATAACATCTCCACTTGGTCGAAGAGCCTCTTAGCCGAAGGATGTTTAGGATCGGGCAGATGAAACTTGCATAGTGTTCGACGTTGCCTACCATGCGGAATTTCGCGGCAGTATGCCGCCAGGTCTTCGGTCCTATACACATTTACTTGCAGTGTGGGAGGAAATTCACGTTCGAAGAAGATATCAGGACTGGCTAGAGACCTGCCGACATCTCGATATTGTGCCTCGTGCTGAAAAAGATTGAGTGCTCCAACGACATGTCCCAAATTGCGGACAATCACCTCGATCACATTGGATGCCCGCGCGGCAGCGAACCCGCTGAGTATCGCCATATCTATCTGGGAGAGATCGTCGAGATGGATCTGATGCGGCAGCATAGGCCCAAGGGCTGCCATTGAGTGCCAGCGAGCGAGTACGTCGCTCGCGAAGAGCACGTTTGCGATCTCTTTGGAAACGTATAGTCCCAGAGCGGCAATTGCGAAATTGACAGCTACGCTTAAGATTGACCTTCGGTTGCTCGATCTAATCTCCGCGGTGCCCGGCGCGGCAACAGTATTAGGCAGTAAACCAGACCCTGTGCCGCCTTCACTGCGATCCTGACGTGTCAGACGTCTGACAGCCGAATCGAGCAACGGCAGAAGTTGGATGCTTCTTAACCAGCCAACGATCGCGAAAGTCACGCTGACGAACAGCCAAGCAAACAGCACAGCCCAGTAAGGTAGTTCGGTGAAATCAAGGGTAACCGGAAGACCCAGACTCGATAGCGAGAATTGCAGCTGCGGAAAAAGCCCCCGTTTTGAGTAAGCAGCAATTGATGTGACGCCTATCGCCAACGCGGGAGACCAAAGCAGCGTCCAAAGCGAAAATCTCCAAACACTCAGGACATACCACCGAACGGAGCGCCAAAATGCTATGAGCCCGCCCATCCGTAATGCCCCCATCCATCCCCGGGCGGGGAGAATAGGCACACGCGACGGGCGATCCAACCGTCAAGTATTCGCGCGTTTATTTAAAACGCCAACCTGCGTCTCTCCTGCAACGTTGCGAGCTTCAGTCGCAGCGGCGTTCCGAATATTTGCAGATAATTCGTGCTTACCAGCTTCGATTGCGGTCCCATTGACACCGCTCGGACCTTGAGAAGAAGTCACGGCGATCAGCACGCACCACTCTGATGGGGGGCCTGGTCTATGGGGTTGTTTAGCCCGCGTCGGGCGGGGGCTTACGGCAGGTGCCGTCGGGCCGTTCAGTGGTGCCCTTCGGGCATTCGAGCGGGCCTTTGGTGCCGCAAGCCGCGACGAAAGCTAGAAGGGCAAGCGCTATGATCACCCGGCCGATCCTCATTTGAGCCTCGCTTTCCACTGCGCCGCTTGCTGGCGCACAAGCTCGCTTGCCGTGCCGCCATAGCTTTTGCGGCTCGCAACCGATGCCTCGACCGTCAGCACCGCGAAAATGTCTTTGGTGATTTTAGGCTCGATCTTTTGCATGTCGGTTAGGGCGAGTTCTGAGAGCGCACAGCGTTTTGCCTCCGCCGCGGCGACAATGCGGCCCGTCGCGTGGTGGGCCTCACGGAATGGCAGTCCTGCCTCCCGCACCAGCCAATCGGCAAGATCGGTCGCGGTCGAATGGCCAGCCGCGGCAGCGGCCTTCATCACGGCCTCGTTGATCGTCAGATCACGGATCATTCCCGTCATCGCGGCGAGCGTGAGCTCGGCTGCATCGAACGCTTCGAAAGTGAGCGCTTTGTCTTCCTGCAAGTCCTTGGCGTAGGCGAGCGGCAAGCCCTTGATCACCGTCAAGAGCGCCAGCAAGCTGCCAAAGATGCGCCCAGCTTTCGCCCGCACGAGCTCCGCGGCATCCGGGTTGCGCTTTTGCGGCATGATCGATGAGCCGGTCGTGAATTTGTCGGAGAGCCGCGCGAAGCCAAAGCCCGGCGACAGCCACAGGACGATTTCTTCCCCAAGCCGCGAAAGATGCGTAGCTAAGATCGCGAGGGCCGAAAGCGCTTCGAGCGCGAAATCGCGCGCTGAGACGGCGTCGATCGAATTCGCCATTGGGCGGTCGAAGTGCAAGGCCTTGGCCGTCATGTCGCGGTCGATCGGGAAGCTCGTGCCGGCAAGCGCTGCTGCACCGAGCGGAGATTCATTCATGCGCGCGCGCGCGTCTTTCACGCGGCCGGCATCGCGGGCGAGCATCTCGACATAAGCGAGCAAGTGATGGCCGAAAGTGATGGGCTGCGCGACTTGCATATGCGTGAAGCCCGGCATGATCGCGCCGGCATGAGCTTCTGCCTTGTCGGCGAGTGCGCGCTGTAATTCAACGATTTGCGCGTGAAGGCGATCGAGTGCAGAGCGCACCCAAAGCCGGAAATCCGTTGCCACCTGGTCGTTGCGCGAGCGCGCGGTGTGCACGCGCCGGCCGGCATCGCCAGCGAGCTCGATGAGCCGCGCTTCGATGTTGAGGTGAATATCCTCGAGCGCGCGCGAAAAAGTGAACTTGCCGGCTTCGATGTCGCGCGCGATCTCGTGCAATGCGCGCTCGATGGCCGCGGCATCCGACTGCGGAATAATGCCTTGATGCGAGAGCATCGCCGCATGCGCTTTGGAGCCATCGATGTCTTCGCGCCACAAGCGCTTGTCGACATCGATGGAGGCGTTTATCTCCTGCATCACGGCATCAGGCGCGGAGGCAAATCGCCCCCCCCACATGGGGTTGGCGCTGCCGTCTTTCTCGCCTTTGCCGCTCTTGGCCATGATGTTCGCTCCTTCCGGCGGGACCATAAGGGTATGAGTTTGCAAGCGAAAGACCTTATGGCGCGCCTTAAGGAACACAGGCTCGGCCTTATTGTCGGTGGCATCGTGCTGGCGGTCCTCTTGGCCGCGGGACCGGTTATTTTGCGGATGGAGGGGCTCATCTCCTCGAACCCGCTAAAGCACCTCGCCATCGGCGCGATGGCCAAGTTTGCGTTTAAGCAGCAGGGCGCGCCCGCACCTGGCGTTGCGTTCGAAGGGCCGGAAGGGCCGATGACGCTCGCGCGCCTTAAGGGGCATCCGGTGCTCGTCAATTTGTGGGCGAGCTGGTGCCAACCCTGCATCAAGGAGCTGCCGTCGCTCGATCGTCTGCAACAGGCGATGAAGGGTGAGGGCCTCTCCGTGGTCGCGATCAACATGGATCAAAACAAGGATGACGCGCTCTATTTCCTCGCCAAGAACCATGTCACTCATCTGGCGCTTTATTTCGATTCCAATCTGCTCATGAGCATTGCGCTTCATGAGGAGAGCATTCCGGTGAGCGTGCTGTATGACGCATCGGGCCGCGAGATCGGGCGTTATGTCGGCTCGACCGACTGGGGCTCTGAAGAGGCAAGGCAGCTGATCGCAGCGGCCATCAAGCCGGCCGATGAAGCCACGCATTCGGCCGCACAAGACCAATAATCCCCGGCTTGGCCGCTAGTCTTATGGGGCGTGCGCAAGTTACCATGGGCCCGTCTCAAGGGGCCGGCAAAGCCAGATGGCGGACATCTTCGTCTCATATGCGAGGGCAGATAAGGCGCGGGTTGCGCCGCTTGTCGCTGCGCTTGAGGCCAAGGGCTGGTCGGTCTGGTGGGATCCGGCGATCATCCCCGGCCAGGAGTTCGACGATCGCATCGCCGAGGAGATCGACAAAGCGAGCGCTGTCGTCGTCGTCTGGACGCCGGCCTCGGTGACTTCACGGTGGGTCCGCGGAGAGGCGCGCGAGGCGGCGGATCGCGGCATTCTTATTCCGGTGCGGTTCGAGAATGCGCGCCTGCCGATCGACGCCCGCGTCATGCACACAACCGATCTCGATGGCTGGAAGGAAGATGCCAAGAGCCCGGTCTTCCAAGAGCTGCTCGGGGCGCTGTCGCGACTTGTAAAGAGCGTGCCGCGTGCGCAAGACGCCGAACGCCGCACCTCGATTTGCGTACTGCCGTTCGCGAATATGAGCGACGATGCGCAGCAGGAATATTTCTCCGACGGCATCAGCGAAGACATCATCACCGATCTGTCCAAGGTCTCGGCGCTCTCGGTCACCTCGCGCAACTCAGCCTTCTCCTTCAAGGGTAAGCACGTCGATATGAAGCAGGTCGCGAGCCAGCTCGGCGTCTCCCACGTGCTCGAAGGCAGTGTACGCAAATCGGGCAACCGCGTGAGGATCACGGCGCAGCTCATCAATGCGGCCGAAGACAGTCACATTTGGGCCGAGCGCTACGATCGTTCACTCGAAGACATTTTCGCGCTCCAAGACGAGATCTCTCAGGCGATCGTCGCGGCGCTGAAATTGAAGTTGTTCCCCGAGGAGAAGCAGGCGATCGAGGATCGCGGCACGACTAATGTCGAGGCCTATGATCTTTATTTGCGCGCGCGGTCATTCGGCATCACCCAGTCCGGGCCCGAGCTCAAGCGCGCGATCGATTTATATCGCCGCGCGCTGAAGATTGATCCAAACTTTGCGCAGGCTTGGGCGGGTCTAGGCACCGCGATCGGTTCTTCCTTCATCTTTTATCCCGAGACGATCCAAACTCTGCGGCCGGAAATGGACGCCGCCGTTGTCCGTGCCACGGAGCTTGCGCCGGACCTTCCGGAGATCCGTTCAAGCCGCGCGGTGCAAGCAATGATGCGCTATGACTGGATGGCTGCTGAACAGGAGCTTCGCAAAGGCTTGCCCGTTGCACTCGACAACGGCATTCACGGGTTCGTGTTGACGACACTCGGGCGAGCCCTAGAGGGTCTGGATGCCCGCCTTGAAGAACGGCGGCTCGATCCGCTCTCCGTTTCAGCGTCTTTCGGGTTGCAATTGGCCTTTGACATTACTGGCCGGTTCGAGGACGCCGAAACGGAATACGAGCGCAGCCGGGACCTTCCGGGCAACCGGGCCGCGCTCGAATGGCGCGCGGTGACGCGGCTGATGGCGCGCGGCGATGATCACTTCAAAGAGCGGCTCGCCTTTTTCATAAGCATCGATTCCTCCTACCAAGCGTTTCTGCCGCGGCTACAGGCCGTGCTGGATCAGCCTGAGAAGGCATTCGCGATCCTTCGAGCGGCATTCGATGATCCTGCTTATCAGGACGGCGCGCGCATGGGCGCGATTGCGCATTGGGCTGTGCATTTTGGCGATCTTGATTTCGCGCTCGCCGCGTTGCGGCGTGGTTACGTCGAGAAGGGCGGACTTACGCTGGTCGAGATCTGGCATCCGATCTTCGCCCCAATCCGCAAGGATCCGCGCTTCAAGGCGATTGTGCGCGACATCGGCCTTGCCGATCACTGGCGCGCGACCGGCAAATGGGGCGACTTTGTGCGCCCGCTCGGCGACAACGATTTCGAGATCATCCGATGACCAAGCGGCGGGACGAGAAATAGATGGCTGACATCTTCGTCTCATATGCGAGGGCGGATAAGGCGCGGGTTGCGCCGCTTGTTGCTGCGCTTGAGGCCAAGGGCTGGTCGGTGTGGTGGGATCCGGCGATCATTCCGGGCCAAGAGTTCGACGACCGTATCGCCGAGGAAATCGATCGGGCGAGCGCGGTGGTCGTAGTTTGGACACCGAGCTCGGTTGCCTCCCGCTGGGTGCGCGGCGAGGCGCGCGAGGCAGCCGACCGAGGCATCCTGGTCCCCGTCCGCTTCGAGAATGCGCGCTTGCCGATCGATGTTCGCAGTCTGCACACGACTGAGCTTGATGGTTGGGACGAGAGCACGGAAAGCGCCGAGTTCAAAGCTTTGTTGAGCGCGCTTGAAGGCTTGTTGCGATCCTCCTCCTCGACCGGTGTTGCGAAAACTGGAGATGCGGCGGTTTCGATCGCGGTTCTACCCTTCGTCAACATGTCGTCCGACCCTGAGCAGGAATACTTCTCCGATGGGCTTTCCGAAGAGCTGATGAATCAGCTCACCCAGCTCAAGCAATTGCGCGTCACCGGACGCACATCGTCTTTTGCCTTCAAAGGAAGAAACGAAGACCTGCGCGTGATTGGCCAAAAGCTTGGCGTAGCGCATATCCTTGAAGGCAGCGTACGAAAAGCGGGCAAGCGCGTAAGGATCACGGCACAGCTCATCAAATGCGATGCCGGCCATCACTTGTGGTCGCACACTTATGACCGGGAGCTCGATGATATTTTCGCAATTCAAGACGATATCTCGCGCGAGGTCGCCGCAGCACTCAAGATCGCGCTTGGGTTCGATCGGGTGCCGCAGATTCCGGGCGGCACGCGGAATGCCGAAGCCTACGATCTCTATCTGCGCGCTCTGTCGCAAGCGCAAATCGGCAGCGGCGCGGACGCAATAAGGCGCGGGCTGGCTCTATTTCGCCGCGCCGTGGCTATTGATCCCGAATTCGCGGCGGCGTGGCTCTATCGCGCCAACAGTGCCGGTGTGCTTCGCAATTTCGGATCGGCTGAAGGTGAAGCGCTTGAACGCGAGCAGGCCGAAGGGCTCGAACGCGCAATTGCGCTCGCGCCAGATTTGTGGGCTGGCCACGCCGCTCGCGGCTCGCTCTTCTATTTCCGCCGCGATTGGATTCATTCCGAAGAAGCGTTTTCTAAGGCCGAAGCTTTGGCGCCAAACACATTCTCGAGCGCGACCCAATTCATTGGCTTGCGCTCCGCCATGGGGCGCGTTGCCGACACTGTGCCGCGTCTGCAAGCCATGCGGCGCAGCGATCCTTTGTTGCCGATCCCGACTTTCATCATCATGCTGACCGTCGCGGGCCGCTATGCGGAGGCGGAAGCCGAGTATGTGCGCATCAAGGAATCGACAGCGGGGCAGACCCCGCTGCCCGATTGGTTCGCGCTCAGCCAAGCTATGGTGACCCTCGATCACGCGGCCTTGAAGCAGCGTTTTGCAGCTTACGTTGAAAACGATCAGGGTCCCGCCGAGCTTTGGTCCAAGCTGCTTCTCACATTCGATGATCGCCCCGCGGCGGTCGAGCTCTTGAAGACAACGCTGCAAAACCCCGCCCGCGCGGTTCAAGACCGGGCGATGCTGATCGCTTATTGGCTCGCTTATTTCGGCGTTACCGATACTCCGACCGAGATTTTCCGGCGCACTTTCCTGACGCCGCAGGGCACGCCGGTTCCGCTCATGAATATTTGGCACCCGGTGTTTGCCGCAGGGCGCAAGCATCCGGCCTTCAAGGATTTCGTGCGCGAGATTGGCATTTACGACTATTGGCGCAAGACCGGCAAATGGGGCGATTTCGCGCGGCCCCTCGGCGCGGACGATTTCGAAATCATCAAATAGGACGCATCGCATGCTGATTGCGTCAACGGGTTGCCATGCACCGGTGTTCGCGGGAAACTCGATGCAAAAGATCAGGGAGAAAGCGATGGCCGGCGTCAGCGCCAGTGGCCGTACTGTCCAGGCGGAAATAACCTATTTCAAGTCGTCATTCGGCAAGCCGAGCTTCGGCGCAGTGAATAACGCCGAGACTGAAAAGCGGCTCATGACAATTCACGATGCGAGCAGCTGGCGGAGTCCGCCAACGCTCGAGCGTGAGGGAATAGCGCTCGTTCCATTCCAGTCAGCGGTCAAGGATTTCAACGATCGCGATCAAGTGCAGAGAATCTATGGCAATGAGCTCGCCGAACTGATCCGCAGCGCGACCGGCGCGAAATATGCCTTTGGCTTCGGGATTGCGTTTCCGCGCTATTCGCAGCGCTATTCCGAGGCGCCTCCGGGCGGACGGCCTGCGCCGCTCGCGCATGTCGACGTCACCCCGCTCACGGCACCGGGCATCGGATTGAACAGGGCCTATACCTGCGCGCCAGAAGTGCTCAAGCCGGGTCAGCGGCTTGTCGGCTATAATGTCTGGCGCGTTTTGTCGGAACCGCCGCACGATATACCGCTCGCCGTGTGCGACCAGCAGACGGTCGATTGGAGCGACCTCGTCGAGGCCGACGGCGTCTATGGCAGGGGCGAAAGCGAGTGGCGGTCCGAGGCTTATCTGGTGCGCCACAATCCGGCCCATCGCTGGATCTATTTCAGCGGCATGACGCCGGGTGATGCGATGATTTTCCGTTCCTATGAGAGCAACGAAGCCGGATATCCGGGCGCACCTCATGCGGCATTCACCGACCCGAGCTGCCCGGAAAGCGCTCCTGGACGCATCAGCGTAGAAGCGCGTGTCTACGTCATTTTCGACGAGTAACGATCGGCGTCCCCCTCCCTCTGGGAGGGGTAAGGGGAGGGATAGCACCCGGGCACTGGGCTTGAGACAATCCCTCTTCAATCTCCCCCCGGAGGGGGAGGGGCGTGGGATCATGCGCCCAAGGCATTTTCGGCGCGCGTGAAGGTCAGCCCCTGCGCATCGGCGACAGCCTTATAGGTGACCTTACCGCGCAACACATTGATGCCGGCCATCAGATAGCGGTCATCGAGCGCGGCACGCGCGATGCCCTTGTTCGCGATCGCCATCGCGAACGGCAGTGTGACGTTATTGAGCGCGAAGGTCGATGTGCGCGCGACCGCGCCCGGCATATTGGTCACGCAATAATGCACGACGCCTTCATCGACATAAGTCGGGTTCGCGTGGGTGGTGGGCCGCGAGGTTTCCGAACAGCCGCCTTGATCGATCGACACATCGACAAGCACGGCGCCCTTCGCCATCTCCCGCACCATTTGCCGCGTGATCACATGCGGTGCTTTCGCGCCGGGCACGAGCACCGCGCCAATCAC
This sequence comes from Alphaproteobacteria bacterium, assembly GCA_049288095.1. Lineage (GTDB taxonomy): Bacteria > Pseudomonadota > Alphaproteobacteria > CAWBKL01 > CAWBKL01 > CAWBKL01. The sequence continues at coordinate 14,075 of JBAQHC010000084.1, forward strand.
GAGATCGGCAGCGGCGACGCTTTCTTCAATCGCATCAGCAGTTGCAAACAGCGTTTTCAGTTGCGGCCAATAAGTCTCTTCAAGGAATTGCAAGCGTCGCGCCGATTTATCGAGCACGGTCACATCAGCACCAAGGCCGATCCCCATGCGCGCCGCATTCGTGCCGACAACACCGCCACCGATGACGACCACTTTCGCCGCCGGCACACCGGAAACACCGCCAAGCAAAACACCGCGCCCGCCTTGCTCGCGCTCGAGGCAATGCGCGCCGGCTTGAATCGACATGCGGCCCGCGACTTCGCTCATTGGCGCAAGCAAAGGCAAGCCGCCGCGATCGTCGGTGACTGTTTCATAGGCGACGGCGATGCAGCCTGACTTCACGAGCGCTGCGGTTTGCGCCGGGTCTGGCGCAAGGTGAAGATAAGTGAAGAGGATTTGGTTTTCGCGCAGCAGCGGAAATTCCTGTGCCTGCGGCTCCTTCACTTTTACGATCATGTCCGCGCGGGCGAAGATTTCCTCCGCGCTACCGACAATTGAAGCGCCCGCCGCGCGGTAGGCTTCATCGGTGAAGCCGATATTGGTCGCGGCATCTTTCTGCACGAGAATTTCGTGATCGCCAGAGCGCTTGATTTCGCGCACCGAGGCGGGCGTGAGGCCGACGCGATGTTCGTAGTTCTTGATTTCCTTGGGAACGCCAATGCGCATCTGAATGAGCCCCAGCGCTTGAACCCTCTCCCGCGGGGAGAGGGCAGGGTGAGGGGTTTTCTATAGATCGCGGTGCTGGTTGGAAACCCCTCACCCGATCGTTGTCGCGATCGACCTCTCCCCGAGGGAGAGGTTATTCGCAACATTATTGCTAGCGCGTGGGGACGGGGTGCTCGCCGCGATAATCGTAGAAGCCGCGGCCGGCTTTCTTGCCGATCCAGCCGGCATCGACATATTTCACCAGGAGCGGGCACGGCCGGTATTTCGGATCAGCCAAGCCTTCATAGAGCACCTGCATGATCGAGAGGCAGGTGTCGAGGCCGATGAAATCGGCGAGCTGCAGCGGACCCATCGGATGATTGGCGCCGAGCTTCATTGCGGTGTCGATGGCTTCGACATTGCCGACGCCTTCGTACAGCGTGTAGACGGCCTCGTTGATCATCGGCAACAAAATGCGGTTGACGATGAAAGCCGGGAAATCTTCGGCGTTCGCCGCAGTCTTGCCGAGCCGCTTCACCACATCTTGTGCGGTGTTGAACGTTTCTTCGTCGGTCGCGATGCCGCGGATGAGCTCGACGAGCTTCATCACCGGCACGGGATTCATGAAGTGTAGGCCGATGAAATGCTCGGGCCGGTCGGTGACCGAAGCAAGGCGCGTGATCGAGATTGATGATGTGTTGGTCGCGAGCAGTGTGCTCGGCTTGAGCTTGGGACACAGCGCCTGAAAGATCTGGCGCTTGATGTCTTCCTTCTCGGTCGCCGCCTCGATGACGAGGTCGGCGGCGGAAAGCGCATCGGTCGATTTGATCGTCTCGATGTGCTTGAGGCCCTCGACCATCTCCTTCTCGGTGATCAGCTTGCGGCCGACCTGCCGGCTCATATTTCCTTTGATGCCTTCGACTGCCTTTTGCAGCCGATCTTCCGAGATGTCATTCAGCAGCACTTGATAGCCGCCGAGCGCGCATACATGAGCAATGCCGCTGCCCATTTGCCCAGCGCCGATGACGCCAATAGTTTGAACATTCATGACCGTGGTTCCGCCTGAGACTGGAGTGCCTCTTCCCGGGTGCGCAGTTTTCACCCCCGCTGCGCTGGCCGGATCAAAGCTCGTGAGAATCGGGGCCTGACCTTTTTTGCTACCGCAACACGGCTCATTTTGCAATGCAACATCATAGGTTCTGGACCCTACGAGAGCGTTAATTCGTCGCAATGGAGGCCTTGGGATTTCTCCCGATGGCGGCAGCGCAACATTTTTCAGGCGCCCGGCACGCCGGCCCAAGTGGGCATGACTAGAGGCCTTCGGAGGCGGTTTTGGAGATCAGGCTCTGACGATGATAGGTTTAGCGGGGTCGGTGAGCTTCAAGAGGGGGAGATTCTGAAATCAACCAAGCCTAATAATATCTCCTGGTGGGGGCCGGTTGCACTCTAAGATCAATTCGATCCAGATCTTGCGCCTCTTCGCGGCGGCAATAGTGCTCCTCGGTCATGTTGAATCGCTCATCGCTCTCACCGAAGCGCGCATTGCTCCAAAGTACCTCTTAAG
>JBAQHC010000085.1:0-2905 GCA_049288095.1 Alphaproteobacteria bacterium
GATGCAAGCAGGCTTGCATCAGCGGGTGAGGGTGAACAACAGACTCAGTACCCTCACCCTGCCCTCTCCCTGAAGGGAGAGGGACAAGAAAAGAGCGTATCGAAAGCGGAAATACGGCGCTGAGGCGCCATAGTTTCGTCGCCGTTCCAGAGCAAATATCAATGCGCTAGAATATGCGGGGCCGCGCGAGTGCCGACTAATGGCCGTGCGGACATCGGAGGGAGAAATCCATGAATCGCTGGCTGCCTGCTGCCTTCGTCGCGGCATTGGTAGTGATTGCGGGCATTGCGTATCTCTTGATCGCAAAGCCGCATTTTGGTGGCAAGAAATCAACAACTCAGACCACGGAGCAAACGGCCGAAGGCGGTGAGCCGGCCGGCAGCGCATCGGGACCACGTCTTCCGCCGATCGGCGCGTCGATGACATTTCAGCGACTGAATGTCGACACATCCGGCGACCGCCCCGAAGCGTGCCTCGTCTTCTCCCAAACGCTCGATCCCTCCGGCAACACGAATTATTCCGACTACGTCAAGCTCGATCCGGATGTGCAGCATTCGGTGCGCGTCAACGGCTCATCGCTCTGCATCGGTGGCCTCGAATACGCCAAGGATTACAGCGCGAAGATTCTTGTCGGCCTACCCTCAATCTCGGGCCAGAAGACGACTTATGAAGAGACGGTGCCGATCGCGCTTGCGGATCGCCCGGCGGCCGTCGCGTTTTCCGGCGGCATCATCTTGCCGCGCGAGAGCGAGGGCAAAATCCCCGTCACGTCGGTCAACATCGCTTCGATGAAGATCAAGATCCTGCGCGTAGGCGACCGTTTGCTCGCGCGGTTGACGGATGGTCTCGTCGATTCGAGCTCGCTCTATGATTACGACGCCAGCCAGATCGAAGACGAGATGGGCGCGCTTGTCTGGCAGGGCACGATGGCCGTGCAGGGCAAGAAGAATGAAACCGTCACGACGCTCATTCCGCTCCACGATGTTCTCAAGAGCGCGAAGTCCGGCGTTTATCTCGTGCTCGCGAGCGATGCCAAGGCGAAAGATAATCTCAGTTACGACGATAACGGCACGGCCGCCCAATGGGTCATTGATACCGATATCGGGCTGACCAGCTTCCAGGGCGCCGATGGCTTGCACGTGTTCGCGCGCAGCCTTTCGACCGCGAAGCCCATTTCCGGCGTCCAGGTCGCGCTGATTGCGCGCAACAATGAGGAGCTTGGCCGTATCAGAACCGATGGATCGGGCGAGGCGAGCTTCAACGCCGATCTCATTAAAGGCACCGGCGGCAACACACCGGTCGTTGTCATGGCTTATGGCGGCGCGGATTTCGCTTATCTCGATTTGCGCCGTGCGGCCTTCGATCTAAGCGATCGTGGCGTCTCCGGCCGCGATCAACCAGGGCCGGTTGATGCTTATCTTTATCTCGACCGCGGCATTTATCGCCCCGGCGAGTCGGTCTATGTGACGACTCTCCTTCGCGACACCTTCGTCAACTCGATCACCAATTCGCCGTTGACATTGATTGCTACGCGCCCTGACGGAATCGAATATCGCCGCATTCAGCTCAACGGGGCACAGGCCAAGGCCGGCGCTTATGCGGCTTCGTTCCCGTTGAGCGCCTCAGCGCCGCGCGGGCGCTGGCAGATCGCGGCTTACGTCGATCCCACGGGAGACGCGATTGGCCGCGTCACGTTCGATGTCCAGGATTTTGTGCCCGAGCGCTTGAAAGTCACGCTCGCGCCGAAAGCTGCGTTCTACAAGCCGGGCGACGAAGTGCAAATCGGCGTCGAGGGCCGTTATCTCTACGGCGCGCCCGCATCGAACTTGACCGGCGAAGGCGAGATGCGCGTTTCCGTCGACTACAATCCGTTCCCGAATTTGAAGGACTATTATTTCGGCCGCGAGGAAGAGCCGTTCCAAGATCAAGTGATCACGCTTCAGGTCGATACGACCGATTCAAACGGCAAAACGACGGCAACCGGCACGCTCGATTTACCCAACGCAACGACGCATCCGCTGGTTGCCGACATCGGTATCGGCCTCACAGAGCCGGGCGGCCGCCTGACGCGCCAGAAGACCTCGGTGCCGATCCGCACCGGCAATGTCATGCTGGGCATCCACCCCGTCTTTGACGATGGTTGGGTGCGCGAGAACACCGCGGCCAATTTCGAAGTGCTCGCGGTCGATGGCAGCGGCAAGCAGATCGCTAAGGGCGACATCACCTATCGCATCGTGCGCGAGGTGGTGAATTATCAATGGTACCAGAAGGACGGCAAATGGGAGTGGGAGCGTCAAACGCGCGACCTGCCCGTTGCCGATGGCAAGATCTCGGCTGCGCCTAACGCGCCGGGCAAGATTGCAACCACGCAAGGCTGGGGCGAATATCGCGTAATCGTTGCCGATAACGCATCCGGCGCAAGCTCCTCCTACGAATATTATGTCGGCTGGGGAGGCTCCGCCTCGAACGACCGGCCCGATCGCGTATCTGTCGCGCTCGACAAGGAGAAATACAAGCCGGGCGAGAAGGCGACCCTGACGATTCATCCGCCTACGGACGGCAAGGCGCTCATCCTCATCGCTTCCGACCGCGTCTATCAAACTGTGCTGATGGACGTGCCGGCTACGGGCGCGACCTATTCGTTTACCGTCGACGCGAAATGGGGCACGGGCGTTTATGCGCTGGTTGAGAGCTATCGCGGCACAGGCGTGGGCAATAGCCGTGCTCCGGTGCGTGCGATCGGGCTTTCGTGGCTGTCGATCGATCAAAGCGATCGCACGATCGCGGTGAACGTTAAGGCGCCGGACAAGGTCAAGCCGCAAAGCCAAGTCGATATTCCGGTGCAGGTGCAAGGCGCGCATGGCGCAACCTACATCACGCTCGCGGCGGTCGATGAGGGCATTTT
>JBAQHC010000086.1:0-1559 GCA_049288095.1 Alphaproteobacteria bacterium
AATCACTTGTTTGGGCTGACTAATTGCCCAGTCCACAAAGTCTAGGATGCGTTCCATGGGGGTGCAATCGCGGCTCGCCAGCTTTTGCTTGGTACGCTCGAAATTGGTGCCTGCGCGCGCCCCCGCATCGATTGTCTCTTGGTGGGTCTTGGTCGCCACCCAGCCCGGCCCGATGATGACGAAACGGCAATCGGAGATCTCGGTGTCCAACAGCTCGCAGAGCTTGATCTGAGCGATTTTGGCGACGATCTCGGCCGAATAGTTGAGCGGGGCGTTATTGGTGCCCGGCCCCGCCCAGAGAATCACGATAGGCATGAAATCCGGCGATCCACGCCGAAACGGCAGCGCTGCATGGATTAACTGGGCTTGGCGCGTGAAGTTGAGCGAGACCGAGCGCTCCCACTCCGCGAAATCGCAATCGACGAAGGGCGCGATCGGCTCCATCGTCGCTGGGCACGTCATCAAAATGTCCCATGGCGCCTTGCGGGTGCGGATTTCGCCGGCAAGGCGCAACACGGCCGCGGCATCGTTCAGATCGAGCGGAATCATTTCAGCGCCGCGCTCCATCATGCGCGCGACGGCCTCGGACCTGCGGCGATAGGTGGCGGCGACCGTCCAGCCCCGATCAAGCCAGTGCTCGATCAGCGCCGTGCCAATATCGCTCGATCCCGAAACGACGAACGCATGTTTGGTCATCGTCCGTCAGGCCTTATGCACGTATTGCAGCTCTTCGTTGTGGATCGCGTCCCAATTCATGTTGATCCATTCAACAACTTCGGCGAGGCCTTCCTTCAGCGAGATCCGCGGCCGCCAGCCGAGTTCTGTGCGTGCCTTCGTTGAATCGATCACATAGGCAGCGTCCTGGCCTGGGCGCTCGGGACCCGCCTCACTCACTTCATCGAGGCTCTTGCCCATCAGCTCGGCAATCATCGTGACGATATCGCGGACCGCAACACCCTTATCCGGCGACAGGTGATAGCGCTCGCCGACGCGGCCCTTCTGGAGCATCGCGAGCTCGCCCGTCGAGACGTCGCGCACATTGATGTAGCTCTTCACGGCAACGCCGCCGCCATCGAGCTTAATCTTCTTGCCGAGCTTGATGTAGATCACCGCGCGGCAAACGATCTTGAAGAGCTGCTGGCGCGCGCCATAAACATTAGTTGCGCGCACCGTCATCAGCGGAAATTTGAACGTCTTGAAATAAGTCTGAAGCAGCATATCCGCCGCCGCCTTGGAGGCCGCATAGGGCGTGCTCGGATTATCGGGCGTCGTCTCAGTGACGTTGCCGACGCAATTGCCGTAAGCCTCGGGCGAGGACACGTGCAAATAGCGCTTTAAGTAATTTCGCTTGCGCATGTGATTGACGAAGCGCGCGAGCGCAACCGTGTTGGTCTGGAACCAATGCTCGGGATGATCCCAGCTCGGACCCACTTCGCTTTGCGCAGCGAAATTGACGATGTATTCCGGCCGCTCATTGTCAAGCATCGACAAGAGGCCCGCCATTTCCGCATTCATATCGAAACGCTGAAAGCTGAAGCGGCTGAGATTGGGATTGCTCT
>JBAQHC010000087.1:0-2423 GCA_049288095.1 Alphaproteobacteria bacterium
GTAATCGCCTTTGCGCTCGTAGAGAGAGCCGCGATCGATGTAGCTTTTTTCCTGGCTCGGGGCGTCGCGTCGATCCTTCAGGCACTGCGTATTGAGCCGAATGAGGAAATCGAGATCCGGATTGGCGAAACTGGCGTCACGTTCATTGCATGAATCCGCGAGCGCGGGGCCGGCGCTGAGCATGCAAGGCAACAAAGTGATTATCAAAGCGCGCATGATCACCCCCCCGGCGCTCAAGTCACATTCACGAAATCACACCGCGAAAAGCCGAGGCCTTCATCGCTTGACGCCTTGAAGGCTTGCTCCGTTTAAGCACAGAGCGCTTATCGCGGAGGTTGCGGTAAAGCTGGCGCATTGCCATTCACCAGCTGCTGCGATAGCGCGTGTGTGACCCATCTCGCCAAGCCCCACAGGCGGATCGAGCTTGTCGCTGAGTTGCGCTGCCGGTGTGACGTTCTCCTCGTGATAAGGTATCCCGACCCAATAAAGATCGAGCTGCTCATGCAAACGGGCAAGAACGACGGCAGGAACATTTGCCGCCTTCGCCATTTCGATGACCTTTTGCTGCTCCTTTGCCGCTTCTTCGAATTGGCCGGTCTCGGCTTTGGCCGCAGCAAGGCTTTGGCGGTGCAGCCAATTGTCCTCCAGCTGGATCGCTTTGGACGCGAGACGCACCGCCTCAACCCCGTTGCGATATTTTGCATCGGGACAAGTTGCGAGCAGCCACGCTTCGCTATCGTAGGTGCGAGCGTCATTGGGAGCGAGCGCAATCGCCTGATTGTAATCGGCAATCGCGTGGCCATAGTCGCCCTTGTGACCATAGGTAACGCCGCGGTTGTAGTAGGCCGTGGCAAGTTTGGGATCGAGCACTATTGCCTGATTGAGGTCTGCAATCGCGCGGTCGTAATCGCCCTTGTCGTAGTAGGCACGGCCGCGGTTGTTATAGGCGCCAGCAAAATTGGAATTAAGAGCAATTGCCTTGGTGTAGTCGGGGATCGCGCGGTCGCATTCCTGTTTGTGCGCGTAAGCATTGCCGCGATTGTTGTAGGTCTCGGCATAATTGGGGTTTAGCGCAATTGCCTGATTGAGGTCGGCGATCGCCCGGTCATAATCGCCCTTGCCCGAGTAAGCAGCACCGCGGTTGGAGTAAGATATCGCGTCATTGGGATCAAGTCCGATCGCCTGATTAAGATCGGCGATCGCGCGGTCGTAATCGCCCTTGGAGATGTAGACAAGGCCACGGTCGTAGTACGCATTGATGAACTTGGGATTGAGCGCAATCGCTTTTGTGAAGTCAGCGATCGCGCGGTCGTCATCGCCCTTGTCAGAGTAGGCAATAGCGCGCCTGACGTAGCTGCTTGCCTGGCTCTGATTGTCGCTTCGATCCTTTAGACACTGTGTATTGAGCTCGATGCGAATATCGGCATTGGGATTATTTTCACTAGCGTCTCGCTCGTCACATGAATCTGCGAGCGCGGAGCCGAAGCCCAGCGTGCAGACGAACAAAGCGATTATTAGAGCGCGCATGATCACCCTCCAAGCGCGTCGCAGCTCACGCAAAGAACTCACTTGTCAAATAAACGGATCTCGAAAAATCGTTTTGATCGACATCAAGGCGACATGCAGATTTGCAGAGAACCTATCGCTCCTATGGCCTGCAGTGTTTTTGGCATGTCGCGACTACTCCTATATTGTAGCAAATTTGTTTAGTCCGTTCGATCTTCAACATAGCTCTAGTCACGATGACCACCATGAGATGGGGATCAAAAATACAGGCAGGATCAAAAAGTTATCGCTTGATTTGCACAGGTGCGCGGAATCGCCGAAGCACTGTTGGTCGCTCCGATACATCAGCCACGGGGATAATTGGGGTTTAAGTGATCTTATGATGTATCGATGGATTTCTATTTTGCTCTGCATGCTCATGGTCGCAGGTCCCACTCTGGGTTGGGGCGAGGAGGAGTCCCCAGACCTCTTGTTAGAGCGGGCACTCAAGGCGCCGCCTTCGGAGTTGGCCGCTGGTTATCTAGCCGTCGAAGCCTATTTGCTCGCGGTGAAACTCGCACGCGTAGGAGTGACTAGCGAAACCCCGAAAGGGGAGATAAATGCCTCCAACGCGGAGATGTACTCGTCTCGCTATTCGAAGCGCCTCGCAATTTACGCCGCGGCAATTCGAAAACGCGGCTTTCGAAATATCGCCGGCATTTATTCGGCCCGCGCGTCAGAGTCCTGCAAAGAGGTTCCGGCGATGCTTGCAGCTCTAGGGGAAGATGGAACAGCGAACACGATCACAATAACACAGGATCAATTCAAAGCGGATTTGAAGCAGAACATCACCTCCAAAGATAAATCCACGATCATCGATCAGAATGGCATTGTCGTCGAAACGACGCTGGTTGTTGCCGATGCGATCACTCCGGATA
>JBAQHC010000088.1:0-2141 GCA_049288095.1 Alphaproteobacteria bacterium
GCTCCAAACCTGGGTCGCCGAGGCCGCGGATAACGGCGCCGAGCTTTTGGTGTTTCCCGAGTATGGCTCCATCGAGCTTGTGAGCCTCTTCGGTGAAGCGGTCGCCAAAGACATCCACGCCCAGCTCGACAAGCTGCGCTTTGTAGTGCCGCTTGCGGAGATTGTGTATCTGCAGCTTTCGCGCGCCTATGAGTGCCACATCGTCTCGGCGAGCATCCCCGTCAAATCTTCCGATGGCCGCACCATCAACAGAGCGCGGCTTTATACGCCAGGCGGCAGAATCGGAACGCAAAACAAGCTGATCATGACGCGTTATGAGCGCGAGGAGTGGGGCATCAGCGCGGGGGCGGGCGCGCAAGTGTTCGACACCGAGATCGGCAAGATCGGCATTTGCATTTGCTATGACAGCGAGTTTCCGTTGATCGCGCGCGCAATGGCCGAAGCCGGCGCCGAGATCATCGCCGTGCCGTCCTGCACCGACACGATGGCGGGCTTTAGCCGTGTGCGCATCGGCGCGATGGCGCGCGCGCTCGAAAATCAGCTCTATACGATCCACGCTTCGACCGTCGGCCCGTTTGCCTCGCCCGCTGTCGAGACGAATATCGGCACCGGCGCGATTTACGGCCCGCCGGATGCGCTGACGACGCCGACCGGCATCATCGCCGAAGGCGAATTGAATAAGCCCGGCTGGGTTTACGCCGATCTCGATATGGAAAAGCTGCGCGAGGTGCGCGCGCGCGGCGAAGTCCTCAACGCCCGCGATTGGCCCGAACAAGCGCCCCATCTCTCCGGCCCCGCAAGCGTGGTTTCACTGTGTGAACCCAGCACACGAATTGAGTAGACCGTCACCCGCTCCGTCACTGACCGAGGCGGACTGTCATTCCGTTCGCTGCAAGCTCATCCAAATCAACCACTTTCAAATTCAGGTTTGATAGCTGTAAGTCACTCATGTCCTTGAACATTGAGTGCGGTCGCCCGGGGAAAACTTCAAAGGTCGTGCCGGTGGTTTCACAGTGCGGCGAGAGAAAATACACGCGATCGAACCGTGGATGTTCACGACATAACCATCTTCGCACCAGCTCTTGAACAGGCGGTGAGACAAAGAATGAGCCATGAGTCGCATATGTCAGCAACAACCGGTTCACGCCGCCTTGATGCCGGGACTTCCGAGCTATCAGTTGATAATACAGTTTGGCGTATTCAGCCATCGACAATTGCTTCGGCGCGCTGGCGTAACTCGCATTTATCTCGTTCAGAGGAGCGAACTCAGCAAGCTCCAACCATTTCCTGCCCTCGCTCGTTTCAATGCTAAAGTCCAAGTCATCTTCAGCGTTCTGCTTGAGCCCAGAAAATGGGCTCAAAGAATCGGTCTTGCACGGATGATCTACAAAGATCCGCGCAATCATCAACTCCAATTCACTCTTCTTATTCGGAAACCTGACAAGCGCTCTTGTTACCTTTTGCGGGCCCACCTTGAGTGGCCCTGTCCTGCCGGTTGGCTTCTTGGGCATCGTCGCAACCTTTCGCGTGAAATCTATGGAGTTCAAATGTCTCCGGCCGCATCCCATTTTATCGGTGTTGAGCGTGCGGTTGGATGAAAATCGTTTTTCGGAATCGCGGTGACGAATTAGGCGACAGTTCACTTATTTGCCCCGCCCGCACTGTCATCAGGCTACGGATGATGTGGCCTTGAATGATTCGTGCCGCGTCTCCATCTGAGAGTGTTGAGATTGTCAGCGGCCTCAATCGCTAAGATGAGTCTTCGGCGCTTGTTGAGCGATGGATGGCCGCCACATCCTTCGAGGCCCTTTCGCGTCATGCTGAGGCGCGAGCGAAGCGAGCCTCGAAGCACGCGAAAGGGCGCCTCAGGATGACGGGGGCGGCCATGACGAGCTTGGTGAAGGTGAGTGTGCTCGATGAAATTTGGTTTGTTGTTTTTCACCTGCCGCAGCGAAGTGATATTCGGTTGCAAGAACTGGAAGCGACAGCGGATCAAAGGGATCGCGGCGCGAAAATCGAAAAATCTCGCAAACGAATAAGGCGTTTTCCTCGTCCCCTCACCCGACTGAAGTCGCTGAGCGACTTCAGTCACCCTCTCCCGTTGGGAGAGGGTGCAAATCTCTCCCCCCTCCCTGTGGGAG
>JBAQHC010000089.1:0-8991 GCA_049288095.1 Alphaproteobacteria bacterium
ATGGTGATTGAAGCTCTCGGCTTCGATCCCGAAGACCTGCCTGGCGCGTTTGGTGTTCCGGAATTGGGCCTCACGCGTTGGGGCACGCTCAAGACCGACTACCGCACGCTGATGACTAATTTGGATGGCGTGTTCGCGGCAGGCGATATCGTGCGCGGCGCATCGCTTGTCGTGTGGGCCATCCGAGATGGACGTGATGCGGCGGCAAGCATCCACAAATATCTGACGGCGAAAGCGACGGCGAGTTCGGGCGTACGCTTGCGCGCCGTGCAGGCGGCGGAGTGAGCAATGTTCCGCCTCTACGACGATATGAGCTCCGGCAACGGCTACAAGGTGAGGCTGCTCCTCACCTTGCTCGGTATGCCGTTCGATTACGTCGCGCTCGATATCGACAAAGCCGAGACGCGCACAGTTGAATTCTTGCAAAAGAATCCGAACGGCCGCATTCCCCTCTTGGAGATTGCGCCCGGCGATTATCTCGCCGAATCGAATGCGATTCTTTTCTATCTTTCGGAGGGCACTCACTTCCTGCCGCAAGACAAGCGCGCGCGCGCGGCGGCGATGCAGTGGATGTTTTTCGAGCAATATAGTCACGAGCCGAATGTCGCGACCGCGCGCTATTGGATCACGCATAAGGTTTTGACGCCTGAGCGCGAAGTCCAATTGCCGACGAAGCGCAAGCTTGGATATGCCGCGCTCGATGTAATGGAAGGCGAGCTCAAGCAGCGCGCCTTCTTCGCCGGCGATCAAATGTCGATCGCCGATATTGCGCTCTACGCCTACACGCATGTTGCAGGCGAGGGCGGTTTCGATCTCTCGAACTATTCCGGAATCAATGCGTGGCTCGCTCGCCTTGCCGCGACCCCGCGCTACATCCCGATTACTTTCCGCCCGCCCTCGCGGCCAGAAGCCGCCTGAAGAGACGCGTCATGACGCACAACACGAACATTCCGAGCCAAGGCGAACGCGAAATTCGCGAGTATCTTGAGAACCGCGAGAAGTTGATCGCCGCGCACGCCTATAATCCGGCGGATGAACATGATGCCTGTGGCGTCGGCATGATCGCCGCGATCGACGGCAAGCCGCGTCGCGAAGTCGTTGCCAAGGCGCTCGATGCGCTCAAGGCCCTGTGGCACCGGGGCGCTGTCGATGCCGACGGCAAGACCGGCGATGGCGCAGGCATTCATGTCGAGGTGCCGCAGGATTTCTTCCAGGAGCAGGTGCGCCGTACCGGCCATGAGCCCGATGGTCGCCGCATCGGCATCGGCATGCTGTTTCTGCCGCGCACGGATTTCGGCGCGCAGGAGCGCTGCCGCACGATCGTCGAGACCGAGGTGTTGCGGTTTGGCTTTTATCTGTTCGGCTGGCGCCAAGTGCCGATCGATTCAACGGTCATTGGCGAGAAGGCCAATGCGACGCGCCCCGACATCGAGCAAATCATGTTCGCCATTCCGCACGGCATGGATGATGAGGAGCTCGAACGGAATCTTTATCTCGTACGCCGCCGTATCGAGAACCAAGTGCGCGATAACTCGATCACCGACTTCTATGTCTGCTCGCTGTCGGCGCGTTCGCTGATTTACAAGGGCATGTTCCTTGCCGAGCAGCTCGACAATTTCTATCCGGACCTAAAGGACGAGCGCTTCGTCTCGTCGATGGCGATTTATCACCAGCGCTATTCCACCAACACGTTTCCACAATGGTGGCTGGCGCAGCCCTTCCGCATGCTCGCGCATAACGGCGAGATCAACACGCTCAAGGGCAACACCAACTGGATGAAGAGCCACGAAATCCGCATGGCGGCTGCCGTGTTCGGCCGCTATAGCGACGAGATCAAGCCGATCATTCAGCCGGGCTCATCGGATTCCGCTGCACTCGACGCGACATTCGAGGTGCTGGTGCGCGCGGGCCGCATCGCGCCGATGGCGAAGACCCTGCTGATCCCTGAGGCGTGGGCGAAGATGACCACGATGCCTGAAAGCCATCGCGCGATGTATGCCTATGCGAATGCGGTTATGGAGCCGTGGGATGGCCCCGCCGCGATTTGCGCCTCGGATGGACGCTGGGTGATAGCCGGCATGGACCGCAACGGGCTTCGACCCCTGCGCTATACGATCCTTGAAAACAATTTGCTGATCGTCGGCTCGGAAACCGGGATGGTGCATATCGACGAGGCGCAGGTTGTCGAGAAGGGCCGTGTTGGCCCGGGACAAATGCTCGCAGTCGACCTGGCCGAGGGCAAATTCTATCGCGACAGCGACATCAAAGATCATCTAGCGGCCTCGCATCCTTACGAGCAGTGGACGACCAACATCACTGAAGTCGATCGCCTGATCGCCAACGGCACGGAGCCGCGCCGCTTCGACAAGGAAGAATTGCGCCGCCGCCAATTGATGGCTGGGCTTTCCGTTGAAGATCTCGAGCTCATTCTGCATCCAATGGCCGAAGATGCGAAAGAAGCCGTCGGCTCGATGGGCGATGACACGCCGTTCGCGGTTCTTTCCGAGCGCTATCGCCCGCTCTCGCATTTCTTCCGCCAGAATTTCAGCCAAGTGACGAACCCGCCGATCGATTCGCTGCGCGAGCATCGCGTAATGAGTCTCAAAACGCGTTTCCGCAATCTCGGCAATGTGCTGGCGCAAGACGAAAGCCAGACCGAGGTTTACACACTCGAAAGCCCGGTGCTCACCAACGGCATGTTCGAGCGCATGCTGAAGGAGATGGAAGGCAACGCCTATCATCTCGACTGCACGTTCAAGCCTTCGGACGAGGACCTGCCCGCGGGCGCGCAATTGCGCGCGGCGCTCGAGGCCTTGCGTCAAGAAGCGGAAGATGCCGTACGCTCGGGAAGCCTTCATCTCATTCTCTCGGACGAGAAGATGAGCGGGACCCGCGTACCGATCCCGATGATCCTCGCGGTTGGCGGCGTGCACAGCCATCTCGTGCGCCGGGGCTTGCGTACCTTTTGCTCGCTCAATGTGCGTTCGGCGGAATGTCTCGACACGCACTATTTCGCCGTGCTGATTGGCGCCGGCGCGACCACCGTTAACGCCTATCTCGCGCAAGAGTGCTTGATGGATCGCCACGCACGCGGCCTCTTCGGCAATCTCTCGCTCTCGGCTGCGATCGACAATTATCGCGAGGCGGTGGGGCAGGGCCTGCTCAAGATCATGTCGAAGATGGGCATCTCCGTGATCTCATCTTACAGAGGCGGCTGTAATTTCGAAGCGATCGGTCTCTCGCGCTCGCTCGTTGCCGATTATTTCCCGAGCATGACGAGCCGCATTTCCGGCATCGGCCTTGCCGGTATCGAAGAGAAAATCTTCGCGCTGCATGAGCGCGCTTATGCCGAGGACATTGTGGCTTTGCCCATTGGCGGGCTTTACCGCTACAGAGCCGGTGGCGAGCATCATGCGCAGCAAGGCCATCTCATTCACATGCTGCAAGAGGCTGTCAAAACCGACAGCTACTCGAAGTACAAGCAATATGCGCAAGGCGTTTATTCGCTGAAGCCGATCAGCTTGCGCGACCTGATGGATTTCAAATACGGCCTCCGGCCCGTGCCGCTTGATGAAGTCGAGTCGATCAACGAAATCCGCAAGCGCTTCGTGACGCCCGGCATGTCGCTCGGCGCGCTTTCGCCTGAGGCACATGGCACGCTCAACATCGCAATGAACCGCATCGGCGCGAAGTCAGACTCCGGCGAGGGCGGCGAAGATCCCGCGCGCTTCAAGCCGATGCCGAATGGCGACAACCCTAACTCGGCGATCAAGCAAGTGGCTTCCGGTCGCTTCGGCGTAACAGCGGAATATCTCAATAATTGCCGCGAGCTCGAGATCAAAGTGGCCCAAGGCGCAAAGCCCGGCGAGGGCGGGCAATTGCCCGGCTTCAAAGTGACGGAAATGATTGCGAAGTTCCGTCACGCAACGCCCGGCGTCATGCTCATCTCGCCGCCGCCGCATCACGACATCTATTCGATCGAGGATCTTGCGCAGCTCATTTACGACCTGAAGCAGATCAATCCGACCGCTAAAGTGTGCGTGAAGCTCGTTTCATCGAGCGGTATCGGCACGATTGCGGCCGGCGTTGCGAAAGCCAAGGCCGACGTGATCCTGATTTCGGGTCACAACGGCGGCACAGGCGCTTCACCCCAAACCTCGATCAAATATGCCGGCGCGCCATGGGAGATGGGGCTTTCGGAAGCCAATCAAATCCTCACGCTCAACAAATTGCGTCACCACGTGAAGCTCAGGACCGATGGCGGCATCAGAACCGGCCGCGACGTCGTGATCGCCGCGCTCTTGGGCGCTGAGGAATACGGTGTCGGCACCGCGTCGCTGATCGCCATGGGCTGCATCATGGTACGCCAGTGCCATTCGAACACGTGTCCCGTGGGCGTGTGCACTCAGGATCCGAAGCTGCGCGATAAATTCACCGGCGATCCCGCGCATGTCGTCAATCTCTTCAGCTTCATGGCCGAGGAAGTGCGCGAAATCCTGGCGCAGCTCGGCGCGCGCTCACTGCAAGAGATCATCGGCCGCTCGGATCTCCTCATGCAGGTGAGCCGCGGCCCGACGAGCCTCGACGATCTTGATCTCAATCCGCTGCTCGTGCGCACCGAGGCAGGTGACGAGCCGCGCGTCTGCACGATCGAGGGCCGTAATGAAGTACCTGACACGCTTGATGCCAAGATCGTGCGCGATGCCGCGCCGCTCTTGGAAGATGGCGAGAAGATGCAGCTCATCTACACGATCCGGAACACGGATCGTGCAATTGGCGCGCGCACTTCCTCTCACATCGTGCGCAAATTCGGCATGAAGGGCCTTCCGCCTGCTCATTTGACGGTGCGCTTGCGCGGCTCTGCGGGCCAATCGCTCGGCGCCTTCGCGGTGCAGGGCCTGAAGCTTGAAGTGTTCGGTGATGCCAATGACTATGTCGGCAAGGGGCTTTCCGGCGGCATGATCGTCATTCGCCCGATGACGGCTTCGCGCCTCAAAACGAACGAGAACACGATCATCGGCAACACAGTGCTTTACGGCGCAACCGCGGGCAAGCTGCTTGCAGCGGGCCAGGCCGGCGAGCGCTTTGCCGTGCGCAATTCCGGCGCGGAAACGGTGATCGAAGGGTGCGGCGCCAATGGCTGCGAATATATGACGGGCGGGACAGCTGTAATCCTCGGCGCTGTCGGCGATAATTTCGCGGCCGGCATGACGGGTGGCATGGCTTTCGTGCACGATCCCGATCAAAGCTTTGAGCGCCGCGTCAACGGCGACACGGTGATGTGGCAACGTATTGCTTCGCCGCAATGGGAGGCAGTCGCGCGCAATTTGATAGAGGAGCACGCGCGCGAGACGGCTTCGCTCCATGCGCTGGATATTCTTGCGCATTGGGATCTCGAGGTTGCGCATTTCTGGCAAGTTGTGCCCAAGGAGCTTGCTGCCAAGGGCCTTCTGACGTTCCCGCTCGAAGCAGCGCAGCAAGCCCAGCGCGCCTAATCTCAGCGTGCGTTTGAGCGCCCTCTCCCGCGGGGAGAGGGCGGCTGTTGAGTCCTCCAGGACTAAGCTCGGTGAGGGGTTTTGAACGGGCCTCTTCGCGTGCTGACAACCCCTCACCCATCCTCTCCCCGAGGGAGAGGGGCAGCTTGTCGTGCCGCGCGAGAACAATTGCCAAAGCCTCAGTCTGGCCAGACAATGCCTGATCTATAGCGGCGTTGGGGGGAAATCATGTTCGCAAATCTTGGCAAGCATTTAGGGCGCACGTGGCGCAGCATTTTGGCAGTCGTGCTGGCTTATGTACTCGTGCTCATCCTGTTTTTGTGGGCGCCGGGCGTGCTCGATAAGGCACTGAGCGGGTCGCATGGCTTTCACGATTGGCTCGCAAACTTCATCGGCCAATTCAGCGAGCGCGGGCGCATCCTTTTCTTCTCGACGATCACCGATTTCGCAACCTTCATGACCTTGTTGATTCTCTTCGTGCGCGTCGTAGTGATCTCGCTTGCGCTTTGGGTTTCGGAAGGGTTGGTTAGGGTCCTCTTCGGCCGCGGCGAGTAAGCGAGAACAATCGTACGCATCGTTAATTTCCTTTCATGGCCTCTGCTATAAGGTGGGGCCATGAGCGCGTTCACGCCTTACCCGACCGCCGCAGCCGCTATCGATGCCCTGAGCGAGCGCTACAGCCGCTCGATCACGGCATTGCGCGCGGCGCTGGAGCGCTTCGTTTCAAGTGGCGCCGCGCCGACGCTGGAGATGCGCGCCTCGGGCGCCTTCGCTTATCCGGAACTTCAGGTTGTCTACACCGCTCATGGCCCCGCGCCGCGCTTTGAGCGCGCTTTCGCCCGTTTCAACACGCCAGGCACTTATGCGGTGACGATCACGCGGCCGGATCTCTTTCGACCGTATCTCCTGGAGCAGCTCGAGCCGCTCATCAGGGATTATCACGCCGAAGTTCTGGTCGGATCGTCGGCGCGCGAAATTCCTTATCCTTATGTGCTCGATGGTACGAATATCCCTCTTGCCCAAGCAACGCCCGAAGATCTCGCGCGCCATTTCCCAACCACTTATCTGTCGCATATCGGCGATGAGCTCGCCGATGGTCTGTGGGATTCGCGTTGGTCGGATTATATGCCGCTTGCGCTCTTCGATGCGCCGCGCACGGATTTTTCGCTCGCGCGCTTGAGGCACTACACCGGCACGCCGCCCGACCACATCCAATCCTATATTCTATTCACGAACTATCATCGGTATGTCGATGAGTTCGTGCGCTTCGCGGCCGACAAGTTGCGCGAGAAGAACTCGCCGTTCACCGCGCTGTCATGCGCGGGCGGCGTGATCGTCACGCGCAAGACGCCCGATATCGGCGCGGCGATTGCGGATTCCGCTTGGCGGCGCCATCAAATGCCGGCCTATCACTTGATGGCCGAGGGGCGCGAAGGCATCAGCCTCGTCAATATCGGTGTCGGCCCGTCGAATGCGAAGACGATAACCGATCATCTCGCGGTGTTGCGGCCCGAAGCGTGGCTGATGATCGGTCATTGCGGCGGGCTCCGGCCTTCGCAAACGATCGGCGATTACGTGCTTGCGCACGCTTATTTGCGCGACGACAAAGTGCTCGACGATGTTCTGTCGCCGCAAATTCCGCTGCCCGCAATTGCCGAGGTGCAGCAGGCGTTGCAAGAGGCGGCGGCCTCGGTCACGGGCGAAACCGGTGATGGTTTGAAACGGCGCTTGCGCACAGGCACGGTCGTCACGACCGATGATCGCAATTGGGAGTTGCGCTACACCTCTTCCGCGCTGCAATTCAACCGCTCGCGCGCCGTGGCAATCGATATGGAGTCGGGCACGATTGCCGCGCAAGGCTATCGGTTCCGCGTGCCCTACGGTACTTTGCTTTGTGTCTCCGACAAGCCGCTTCATGGCGAGATCAAATTACCGGGCCAAGCCAACAGATTCTACGAGCGCGCGATTTCGGAGCACATCAAGATCGGCATAGAGACCGCGATGAAGCTCAAGGGCTATGGCGAGCGCCTGCACTCGCGCAAGCTTCGCGCCTTCGACGAGCCGCCGTTTAGATAAGCGCCAGCCTCTTGACGACTCCCGCGAAAACCCCGTCTCTCAAGGGCGGGGGATTCGCGAAGACATGGCCAAGCGCAAAGCAAAATCCGGAGGCGCGCCGCCCGACCTTCTGGGCGGCCTTATCGTCACGCTCAAATGGGCGGTGCTTACGGTTCTCGCGCTCGTCGTGCTGTCGATCCTGTGGGTTGGCGTTTACCGCTTCGTTGATCCGCCAACCACGTTCTTGATTGCGGCGACGAAGGCGTCTGGCACGCCGATTTACCGAATTCCGGTTCCGATCGAGGCGATCTCTCCAACTCTTTGGCAAACTGCGATCGCCTCGGAGGATCAAAACTTTTGCAGCCACTCAGGCTTTGACACCGAAGCGATTGACAAAGCGATCGAGCACAACAAACGCTCGAAACGGCTGCGCGGCGCTTCCACCATCTCGCAGCAAACGGCAAAGAATGCCTTCCTGTGGCCCGGCCGGAATATCATGCGCAAAGGTCTCGAAGCCTACTTCACGGTCTTGATCGAAACCCTGTGGACCAAGCGGCGGATCATGGAGGTCTATTTGAATGTCATCGAGTTCGGCCGCGGCGTGTTCGGCGCGGAAGCCGCCTCCGAGCATTTCTTTCATGTTCCTGCGCGCGAGCTAACGCCGCATCAGGCGGCGCTCCTCATTGCCGTGCTGCCCAATCCGCACCGCATGCACGCGGAACGTCCCTCGAACTACGTGGGGTCCCGCGCAGACGTGCTGGTCGGCCGCGGTTATGCCATGCGCCGCGATGGCATGGATGCCTGCGTGAGGCGCTAGCTCTTTAACTCCCCTTCCGCGCGCGCCCGCCGCCGACTAATTTCGCCTGATGCGTCGTTTACATTACATGATGCTCTCGCCCGCCTGCCGGACGGTCCGGGTTGCTTTGGCCGAAAAGCGGCTTGAATTTTCGCTGGTGCCCGAGCGCGCTTGGGATTTGCCGGATGAGTTCTTCGAGCTCAA
Organism: Alphaproteobacteria bacterium; assembly: GCA_049288095.1. Classification (GTDB taxonomy): domain Bacteria; phylum Pseudomonadota; class Alphaproteobacteria; order CAWBKL01; family CAWBKL01; genus CAWBKL01. Next base: position 8,551 of record JBAQHC010000089.1, read on the forward strand.
TCCTGAAGGCACGCTGCCGGTGCTGGTCGAGGATAATGGCCTCGCGGTCCCCGGGCCGCTCGTGATCGCAGAATATCTGGAGGAGGCCTACCCGCCCGAGCCGTTGCCGGATGCCGAGGCGCAGCGCCCGACGCTGTTTCCCGGCGATGCCGCGGACCACGTCGAGATCAGGCGTCTTGCCCATTGGTTCGAGGGCAAATTCGCCGACGAGGTCTCTTCGCCCTTGGCGTATGAGAAGATCGATCGCCGCTTCATGGGCGCAGGCGCGCCCGACATGGATGTCGTACGCCAAGCGCTGGGCAATATGCGCCCGCACCTCAGCTATTTGAACTTCCTGGTCGATGAGCGCCGCTGGATCGCCGGCGACAGCTTCAGCTTCGCCGATATCTCGGCTGCCGCTCATCTCTCTGTGCTCGACTACATGGGCGACTTGCCCTGGTT
>JBAQHC010000090.1:0-3883 GCA_049288095.1 Alphaproteobacteria bacterium
CTCAGGACTATGGCGGGCCGTCCGAGCGCGACGGGCATAAGGGCAAGAAGCGCAAGGATAAGGATAAGGAAAAGGACAAGGGGAAGCACAAGGGCAAAGCCAAGAAGCACGGCAAGGACGCCAAAGCGCTCAAGCTCGAAGAGGATCTCGTCAAGGCAAAGGACGAGGCCGAGAAGGCCGAAAAGCCCGAGAAGAAGAAGGGGCGCAAATAGCCCTATGCCGCCGGCAGTGTCAGCTCCACTGCGAGCCCGCCGGTCGATGCTCGGGTGAGCGCAAGCTCCCCACCGTAGATCGCCACCATATCCTTGACGATCGAGAGGCCGAGGCCTGTGCCGGGCACGCTTTCATCCAGCCGCTGGCCCCGCGTCAGCACTGCGCGCGATTGCGCTTCGCTGAGCCCGGGCCCGTCATCGGTGACCGCCACTTTGATCTTGCTGCCGGCCCCGCTCACGGTCACAGCCACGTGCGACTTCGCCCACTTGCCGGCGTTGTCGAGAAGGTTCCCCAGAATCTCATCGAGATCCTCGCCCTCGCCGCGAAACGCGAGATTTGACGGGCATTCCAAGTCGAACCTAATACCGCGGTCCTGATGAATGCGCCGCATCGCGCGGACGAGCGCGGCGGCGCGCGGCTCGATGACCGTCCGTGCGCGGAGCACATTGGCGGTGGCGGCAGCACGGGCGCGCGCCAAATGATGATCCACCTGCCGCCGCATTGTCTCGGTCTCGCGGCGCACGGTTTCCGCAAGTCCCGGATCGCCGCTCTCAACTTCGTTGCGCAAGACCGAGAGAGGCGTCTTGAGCGCATGCGCGAGATTGCCGACCTCCGTCCGTGCGCGGTCGAGAACTTGCTGATTGTGCTCGAGCAATGCGTTGAGCTCTTTGACCAGAGGCTCGACCTCGCTCGGAAATTCGCCTTCAAGCCGATCAGCTTTCCCTTGCCGGATGTCGCCCAGCGCAGTTCGAACGCGCCGCATCGGCGACAACGCGAACTGCACCTGAAAAATGACCGCAAGCACCATGCCGACCGCGAGAAGGCCAAGCGCGATCGTCAGAGCCCAGGCGTAGTTCCCAATCTGGTGTTTGACCTCGGCGTAGTCGCCCGCAACCCAAATCTCGAACGGCAGGGCCGATCCGGGCAACGTCACCCGCGCGCGGACGATGCGAAGCTGCTCACCGTTCGGGCCCATTGTAAACGAGCGGTTGTTCGACCATTGGCTCGGCGGCTTGAGCGCCGCGTCGAACAGCGAGCGCGAGCTCAACATGACGCGCGTGGGTGATTTCGCGTCCGGCCGCTGTCCTACTTCCCAATACCAACCCGAATAAGCGTTCTCGAACAATGGCTCACCAATGTCGCGCCGGAGATAAAGCATGCCATCGCGATCAAGTTCGATGGTCGAGATGATGATGCGCGAAAGCGAGACGAGCCGGTCGTCGAACGCTGCGAAAACTGCGTCGCGGTAAATCGAGGCGAGCGCCAGTCCGGTAATGCTGAGAACGACGACAAGGCCGGCGACCGCGGCCACAATGAGCCGCAGGCTAAGCGACGACCAGATCCGGCGCATCATACGCTTTTCTCGCCTGCCTCTTCGATGATGTAGCCCAGGCCTCGGCGCGTTTCGATGAGATCTTGGCCGATCTTCTTGCGCAGGCGGCCGACAAACACTTCGATCGTGTTGGAATCGCGGTCGAAGTCTTGATCGTAGAGATGCTCGACAAGCTCCGTGCGCGAGACGATGCGGCCCTTATGATGCATGAGGTAAGCAAGCAGCCGGTATTCGAGCGAGGTGAGCTTGATCGGCTCGCCATTGACGGCAACGCGGCCCGAGCGCGTGTCCAGATGCAGCGGCCCACAAATAAGCTCCGCCTGTGCGTGCCCGGCCGAGCGTCGCAGCAGCGCCCGCAACCGCGCGAGCACCTCTTCGGTATAGAAGGGCTTGGTGACGTAATCGTCGGCACCGGCATCGAAACCAGCCACCTTGTCGCTCCACTTATCGCGCGCCGTCAAAATCAAAACCGGCATGGTGCGCCCCTCGCCGCGCCAGCGCTCAAGAACCGTCACGCCGTCGATTTTCGGCAGGCCGAGATCGAGAATGATCGCGTCATAGGGCTCGGTATCGCCGAGAAAATGGCCTTCCTCGCCGTCGCGCGCGACATCGACGACATAACCGGCATCGCGCAACGCGGTCGCCAATTGATCGGCGAGCTTCGGATCGTCTTCAACAACAAGCAGCCGCATGAGCCTCACTCGCCCTCGACTCGCAAGACCTGTCCACTGCGCGCATCTACCCACACGGCAATGCGCCGACCATCCTGCATGAGAATTAAGACACGGTAGACCTGCTGGCCAGGCACAAGCTCGTGCAGGCTTGCATCCAAAAGCTCGCCGGGGTAGCGGCCTTTGACGATGCGGATAACTTCGCCGAGGGGGATGAGCCGCCCCTCGGCCACGCCCTCGCGCGCCTCGTCATGATCGCGCCCGCGCGCCGAATCGCGTGCCCGCAAATGCTCGGCGGAGGCGTGCCCAAGGTCAATTCCGGCGAAAATGAGGCCCGCAAGCACGAGGCATCTCAAAAGTCGAGGCGAGCGCATGAGCCGAATCTGGCCTTTGGCCGGTGAACCTTTTCTGAATAGTCTCAACATGCCCGGTTCAGGATACGTACGCCAGTATCGCGCCTGAGAGGGAGTGAACCTCGTTCAAAGAGGAGGCGAGTGTGACCAAGTTTCTGACTTCCGCGGCTCTGGTGTTGGTTTTGGCCGGTATCCCCTTCGCCGCGAATGCGCGTACCAATGTGCAGATAGGCGTTGCGGTGGGCACGCCCGTCTATGGCGGCGGCTATTACCGCGGCGGCGGCTACTATGACGAGGGCTCCATCCGCTCGTTGCTGTGGCGCCAGGGCTACCGCGTCGACTACATCGATCGCCGTGGCGGCGCCTTCTACGTGCGCGTGTATTATGGGCCGGACCTCTACGAGGGCCTCATCGGCTGCAATGACGGCCGCTGGCTTCGCCGCGACCGTGTCGAATACCGCCGCTGGGACCGCGACCGCGATTGGCGCCGGCGTGACCGCGATCGGGACCGCGACCGCGACTGGAATCGTGACCGGGACCGCCGCCGCGATTGGGATCGCGACCGCGACTGAGGCTAAGCCCTTCGGCGGCGCGGATTAGATCATCCGCCTACGGAATAAACGAACGGGCCCAAGCGGGCCCGTTCTTGCACGAAGTGTTTTCTTTCGCCTATTGCAGATAGGCGGCGATCACCGACTTGACCGAAGTCTCGGACGGGGATTGCGCGCCGATTCTCAATCCGACCGTGAACACGAGGCCGACGGCCACGATCAGAGCGGCAACAACACCCAAGCGACGCGCATCACGGGCAAAGCGGCCGCGCCGGTTGAAAATTGGGCGTCGTCGCGGAGCGAGCGTCATCGACATGGTAGCTCCTTCCTTTCCTTCACAAAGGAGACAATGTCAGAGACCTCTTAACGCGCGAAAAAGCTTTCCGTTCGGATTGAAAAAACGAGCTTAGCAACGCGTTCACCGTACAATTTCAATTTTGATCTTTTGTGCTTTGCGGCATCGGCGCGCGCTGAGCATGGCCGACATTGAGCGCGAGCAAATTGAGCACCCTTAGAACGCCCCAGAGCATTTGATCGTCCTTCGGCGTTGGTGTGATTGCGGATACGGCCGACGCGGCGGTGACCAGACTTGTCGCCGCGGCGAGCCATGCCGGCACGTGATTGAAAAAAGACGTAAGCGCAGAAACGATCTGCATGAGTAGCCTCCTTGGCTTGCAGTTAAACGGAACTCGAAATTGCGTGTTGGCTCAGCGCCGCTTTGCAGTTAGCGCGGCGCAGAACTTGTCCCTCCCCCTCTGGGGG
>JBAQHC010000091.1:0-1593 GCA_049288095.1 Alphaproteobacteria bacterium
AACACGTCATCGGCCAGGTGCCTGGCCAGCGTTCCCCGCCAGTCATCGTCGACGCGCTGATCGACGATGACCACCTCGTACCCGCGGTCCACCGGCACGGAAGCCAGATAAATCAGGCTCAGGGGAAGATCGCAGATGTACAGGTCGTACTTCCCGCAGCGCGGCTGTAATAGCAGGATCTTCCGCTTGGTCATTTCTCGTCCAGTTCCCCCAGCGGCATGGCGTGGGCCGGGTGATCGGGCAGGCGGACCGGCAGATGCTCGCACCCTGCTAGGGGCATCAGATAGTCGCGGATGTATTGCGGGTCGGCGCCGATGAGGCAGTCCGGCGACCGCCGTGCGAAGTGCGGGAACCGCTGCATCCGCCGCCAGATCGTCTCCAGCGGTTCGTGCCGCACGTTGCCGAACGAGACGAAGTTCATGCCGCAGCCGGTCACCTCGCCGTACGGGGAGATGGCCACCTTCTCCCGCCCGCCGGGGCACTCCACCCGGCCGGACAGATTGATCGTCCAGTCCGAGCGGATGTGGGGGTTGGCGCTCATTTTCTTCTGCACGGCCTGCCACTCCGCCGGCGTGATGACGTAGCTTTCGTCGCCAGCCTTTTCGCCGGTGGGGCAGGCCAGGGAGAACACGATCCCGATGCCGTGGGCCGCCGCGAACGCCACCATGTCGTCCATCTTGGCCAACCCGCCGCGGAAAATCACCGTCGAGATGTACACGTTCATCCCCAGGGCCTTGGCCTTGTCGATGGCGGCGAGGGTTTTGGCGAAATTGCCCTTGTGCCGGCGGACGGCGTCGTGGGTGGCTGGGTCGGTGCCGTCCAGGCTGAGGTGCAGCGTGGTCACGCCGGCGGCGACGAATCGCTCCACGAAGTCCGCCGTCTGGATACCGTTGGAGACCACGGCGATGAGGGATTTTTTCGGCTCGACGGCGTCGATGACGTCCATCAGGTCCGGACGCACCGTGGGCTCCCCGCCGGAAATGATGACCGAGAACGCTCCCAGCTTCTTGGCCTGTCGCCAGATGTCCCGGTACTCCTGCGGCGTCAGGATGCTCTGCCCCGGCTGATGGAGCCGCGAGGCGTAGCACATTTCGCACTGCGTGTTACACGCCGGCGTGACGGCCAGCTCGAGGGTCCGCAGGACCGTGCGGTGCAGCACCCGCGTGCGCCAGTAGCCCTCCAGGACCTTCTTGAGCACCCAGGGCCGGCCGAGCACGAGGCTGGAATGCCGCATCAGGTGCCGTATTTTCTGTCGGAAGCTATACATGGGCCTCTACACGGTCGCCTGGGCGCCGTCAAAAAAATGTGCGTCCCCAATCGGGTTCCAAACCCTGTCATTATCCGCATTTGCGGGAGGCGATTCAAGCTCTTCGCTGGTGCGTTGGGCGGCTGGGCGGCCTACTTAGGAGCTACTGCCGGGACGCGGCGTAGAACGTGCGTCGTGGCGAACAGGTGGCCCCCGGTAAAAAAGTCTGCGAAGCATTCTTGTCGCTCCTACCATGGTAGGGTATTTTGTTTCGCCATTGGTTCCGGACAACTTCGCGTGGAAGGCAGCCATGATTATCGGAGTGGCCAAAGAGACGTATCCGGGCG
>JBAQHC010000092.1:0-1738 GCA_049288095.1 Alphaproteobacteria bacterium
CTGCGGCCGTCAGAAAATCTCGCCGTCGCATGGCTCTCTCCTGAAAGAGTCTTAGAGCTTATCCCAGAACTGAGAGCTTGTGAATTTTTCGGTTACGCAGCCAGGTTCATTGAGTGGGGATGGACTCCGGGGCAACATGGCGCTACAACATAGTCATGGATGCGACTCGTCGTGAGGATTTGTCTTGGCAAGCGGAGCAGCGGCTGTTGTTCCCGCTGCCGCAAGGAGGCCGTATGCCTGTCACCGAACCGGCAGACGCGGTGGGGACGCCGCGTCTGGAGCAGCCCCAGCGGGAGCAGATCGAGTATCGTGCCTGCTGCTGGGACGACTTGCTGCCGGAGGACCACCAGGCCCGCATTGTCTGGCAGTATGTGGAAGGGTTGGATCTCTCGCCGTTGTACGGGAAGATCAAGGCGGTGGAGCGGCGTGCGGGCCATCCGGCCATCGATCCGCGGATCCTGCTGGCCTTGTGGTTGTACGCTACCCTGCGGGGGATCGGCAGCGCCCGGGAACTGGACCGCCGCGCGAAGGAGTCCCTGCCGTTTCAGTGGATTTGCGGGGGTGTCTCGCTCAACTACCACACGCTGTCCGACTTCCGCACGGGGCACGTGGGGTTTCTGGACCGCCTGTTGACCGAGAGCGTGGGTGTGCTGTTGCATCAGGAGTTGGTGACGCTGGACCGGGTGGCCCAGGACGGGGTGAAGGTTCGGGCCAGCGCCGGGGCGGCCTCCTTCCGTCGCCGGGAGACCCTCGAGAAGTGTCTGGCCGAGGCAGGGCAACAGGTCGAGACCCTGAAGGCCGAGTTGGAAGCCGATCCGACGGCCGCCAACCTTCGCCAACAGGCGGCGCGAGAGCGGGCCGCCCGCGAGCGGGCCGAGCGTGTGCAACAGGCCCTGCAGCAGTTGCCGTTGGTGGAGGCGCGGAAGAAAGGCCCCGAGGCCAAACAGAAGGCCCGCGTTTCGACCACCGACCCGGAAGCCCGGGTGATGAAGATGCCCGACGGGGGTTATCGCCCGGCGTACAACGTGCAGTTGGCGACCGACACCCAGACGCAGATCATCACGGGGGTGGAAGTGACCAACTCGGGTGGCGACTACGGCCAGATGGTGCCGATGGTCGAGCAACACGAGGCCCGCTACGAGAGGCCGCCTGAGGCGATGCTGGTGGATGGGGGATTCGCCAAGAAGGAGGACATCAGCGAGGTCAGCCCGCCGCAAGGCAGGACCACGGTTTACGCCCCGGTTCAGCCGTCGAAGAGCGACCAGCGCGACCCGCATACCCCGCGGCCGGACGACAGCCCGGCGGTGGCCGAGTGGCGGGTGCGGATGGCCAGCCAGGAAGCCAAGGAGATCTACAAAGAGCGGGCAGCCACGGCGGAATGCGTCAACGCCATCGCCCGCAACCGCGGGCTGCAACAGGTGCGGGTCCGCGGTCGGCCGAAGGTGCTGGCAGTGATTCTGTGGTACGTGCTGGCTCATAACCTGATGCGAATGGTCGCACTGTCTCAGGAGTGGGAGAAATCAGGCAGTTGAGCCTTGCAGGTGGGCAATCGAGGCAAACGGCGCGGTTTTCGCGTCACCCACATGCCCATAGCAAGCCTCGACGACACAAACCAACCCCTTGAAACAACCGCCCAGCCCAGTCCTTGGACAGCTCCAGGGTCCCTGCGTCTCAACAAAAAACTCACGGCCTCTGAGTGCTGAATGGAGCGCCGGGCAAGCCCGGCCGCTAAACTCCC
>JBAQHC010000093.1:0-7554 GCA_049288095.1 Alphaproteobacteria bacterium
GATCACGGTTGAGCGGTTCAGAGATCCTTTGGGCCGGCCTTGGGGGTTGCCTGACTTGCCCGGCTTGAACATCTGACCGATGAATGCCTGGCTCTTCTTTGGCTTGGATTCGTTCTCAGACATTCTCGGCCTCCGCCCCGCTGGTGCGCAGCTGCTCGGCTTCGCCGAAGCTCTGCCCGGTTTCGGCATTCAGAGCGTCGATGCCATACACATCCTGGAATCGATGAAGGATCGTATCTGCGTAATAGGGGTCAATCTCGATGCCGAGACCGCGCCTCCCGGTCTTCTCCGCCGCAATGAGGGTGGTGCCGCTGCCGGCGAAAGCATCGAGCACAGCGTCTCCTCGGTGCGAGCAGTCAAGAATTGCGTCGGCAACCAGCGCGACCGGTTTCACGGTTGGATGCATGGCGAGATCTGTCTCACGATCCTTACCGAACGCATTTGCGCCCGCGTAGGTCCATAGATTGGTCCTGTTGCGGCCGAAACGCCCAAGCTCGACATTGTTGATATGTTGGGATGTGCCGTTCTTGAAGACAAAGATCAGCTCGTGCTGGGACCGATAGAGGCTCCCCATGCCGGCATTCGTCTTTGCCCAGACGCATAAGTTCTTCAACTCGCTATACTGGGCTCCTGCCGCAAGCACTTCACCCATGTGACGCCAGTCCATGCATATATAGTGCAAAGAGCCGGCGACACTGAATTCGACTTGGCGCTGAAAGATGTCCGACAGAAATCGTGTGAATTCGGCCGGCGTCATTTCGCCAGAGGCCATTGTGAAGTCGTGATGCTTCACCTTTCCATGGCCGGAGACGTGACCGGCGATAGGAACATTGTAGGGCGGGTCTGTGAAAATAGCTTGCGCGCGCATGTCTTGCATAAGCCGCTCGTAGCTCTCGCGCCTGGTCGAGTCGCCGCACAACAAGCGATGCTCTCCGATTTGCCAGAGATCGCCTGGCTTGGTGACTGCTGGCTTATCGCGACTTGCGACAAGCACTTCGTCTTCTTTGTCTGGTTTGCCAGGCTCGAGCTCACCAAACAGAAGATCGATCTCCGGCAGCTCGAACCCCGTCACCGTGACGTCAAAGTCAAGATCGACCGACAGTTCCTTGAGCTCAAGTGCGAGCAGCTCTCTGTCCCAGCCCGCATTCTCCGCAAGTTTGTTGTCGGCAATGACATAGGCCCGGATCTGCGCAGGCGTCAGGTGATCAGCGCGTACGGTCGGGATATCAGTCATTCCGAGCGCAATGGCCGCGAGCGTTGAGCCGTGACCGGCAATAATTCCGTCCTCGCCGTCGATCAGCACGGGCCGGACGAATCCGAATTCGCGGATGCTTGTCTTGAGCTGCTCGATCTGGCGCTTTGAATGCGTGCGCGGATTCGTCGGGCGCGGCTTCAGCACCCGCGGATCCTTATAGATCACTTGGAGCTTTTCCATGGTTCTCTCAGTGAGCCCAACATTCTTCGGCGCTGCAATGGTCGCATCGTGGGATTGAATGGGACTTAAGGGCACGGGATTTTCGGCACCCGCGAATATCGCGCTTTCAGGTAATTGTTGATTAACCAGAGAACACGTGTGGCGCGCCGTTAGCCGCGGAAACCTGCCTGCGGCAAGAAAGTGGTTGCTGCCCGAACATTCAAGTGGACTTCAGTGGCCAAAGGAGCGTCAGTGGCGATGCCGCCAACAGGCGGCCCGTTCTCGCCCGGATCCCGGGCATTAGGCAGTACAGGCCGGGAATTGCCTGAGCCTGCCGAACAGGAGAACGATCATGTCGATTAAAGCGAAGCGCAATTTCGCGAAGCGAGCCACTAAGGCTTCAGGCAAGGCTCGGCCTCATTCAGCCGTGCATCGCAAGGCACGCAAGTCAGCGGCAAGCCCTTCACAAGACACGAAGACGAAGCGACTCCCTGCCGCTGCTGGCGTTCAGCGTACTTCGACCGCAAGCACGAAGGTGGAGCGCATTTCTGAGCTACTGGAACGGAGGGCCGGCGCGACCGTCGAGGCGCTTATGGTTGAAACCGGCTGGCAATCGCACAGCGTGCGCGCCGCGCTCAGCGGTCTTCGCAAGCGCGGCATGAAGATCTCGCGCACCAAGCATCCGAATGGTGGGCCGAGCACGTATCACGCCGTCGCAAACGTTTAATCGGCGCGCACGATGTCCAGCCAGACCTTACGAAAGACCGAGTTCGTCAGCCCATACCTTCTTCTGCCGGTCAGATCAATCGAGGAGGTTCTCAAGGAGCGCTCACGAAGCAGAGCCTCCGTACACAGACGAACGAGGGGCGGCACTTCCACGGCCAGCGACGGCTGCTCACGAATAACACCGAAATGACTTCGAACAGCAAGGGCGAGCCCGCCTCGGCGGGCCGCCAGACTTCCTCACAAGCCTCACCGCCGACGCGAAATACTAAATACGCGCGCGCAAAGACGTTGAAGAACGACGCTGACCGATTCAGTACCGTTCTCGCAGAAATAGAATCGGCCGATCTCGCTCAACTGAGAGCACTCTGGCTCCAGTATCTCGGCTCAGAGGCGCCGCGGTTCCGCTCGACGAGCCTTTTCGCCGGAATGCTGGCTTGGCGTATCCAGGCCGAAGCGTTTGGCGGACTCGACTCATGGACAGTGCGCCGGTTGAAACAACTGGCGGTGGCATTCGAAAAAGATCCAGATCACCGGCCGAACGGAGCGATAGCGATTAGCCCCGGCGTCGTGCTGACGCGGGAATGGAAGGGCATCCTCCATCGAATCCTCGTCGAGCGCGACGGTTTCGTGCATAAGCAGCTCAAGTACAAGACGCTAACCGAGGTCGCCAGCGCCATAACTGGAACACATTGGTCGGGCCCGCGCTTCTTTGGACTCGAAAAGGCCGCTGACAAGCGCAAGAAAGGACGGCGGTGATGACCACAAGGCGGATTCGGTGCGCGATCTATACGCGCAAGTCGACCGACGAGGGGCTCGATAAGGAATTCAACACGCTCCAAGCCCAGCGCGAGGCATGCGAGGCATACATCAAGAGCCAGGCTGCCGAGGGGTGGATTGCGCTCGATGACACCTATGACGATGGCGGATATTCCGGCGGATCACTTGAGCGCCCGGCGCTGAAGCGCCTGTTCGCGGACATCGACAAGAATCGGCTCGATATGGTTGTCATTTACAAAGTCGACCGTCTCACTCGTTCCTTGACGGATTTCGCAAAGATCGTTGAGCGCTTCGAAAAGCGCAATGTCTCGTTCGTGTCGGTGACCCAGTCCTTCAACACTGCTACGTCGATGGGTCGATTGACTCTGAATGTCCTTCTTTCCTTTGCTCAGTTCGAACGCGAGATCGCAAGCGAACGCATACGCGACAAGATCGCGGCCTCGCGCCGCAAAGGCATGTGGACCGGCGGCAATGTTCCTCTAGGTTATGACGCCGTGAACAAGAAGCTCGTACCAAACCCGGGAGAGGCCAAAGCGATCAGGCACATCTTCGAACGGTACCTTGAGCTCGGTTCAGTCCGGGCGCTTCGCGATGAGCTGTCAGCTTCGGGTTACGTCTCCAAGATCCGCCGCGGCGCCAATGGCAGGACGTGGGGTGGGACCGATTTCTTCCGAGGCGCGCTCTATACGATCCTGCAAAACCGCGTCTACATCGGTGAGACCGTGCACAAGGGCAAAGCCTATCCCGGCGAGCACGAGGCAATAATAGAGCGCAATCTATTCGAGCGCGTCGGGGCGCAGCTAGAGGCTAGGAACAAACGGAAGAATGATCTTGTACAGTCGACCCTCGAGAATCCGCTTGTTGGCTTGATATTCGATGATCGCGGAAATCGCATGACGCCAACGCATACGCAGAAGAAGGGCGGCAAGCGCCTGCGATACTATGTCAGTCTGCCACTTTTGACAGGGAAGAAGGCTCGCGCCGGGTCGATTCCCAGAGTGCCTGCCTACGCGATCGAGTCCATTGTCATCGAATTTCTGCGTCGCGTGGGTCTGACCGACAACTTGGCTGGCCAGAGCGGTGAGCTGGATGGGCGAACGGACTCAGAGTCAAGCGTGCCGGAACTGGCAGAGACGTCTCCTGCGGGACCTGGTTCTAGCGCTTTGAGAGGCGTGGTGCGGCGGATCGAGATCCATGCGCAAGCGATCATTCTCCATCTCGATCGCCGCGCAGTGGTTACGGCGCGATCGATGACCGACAATGATTGGGAAGGCCAAAGCGTGGCGGAACGGGCCTTTACATCATTGAGAATGGGGCTCGGAGACGGCGAGCACGTTGATGATGGAGGCGAACACGTTATCGTCACTCTGCCGAGGCGCGCAAAGTTCAGGGGCGGGACAAGGCGGCCCACTTCCGAACCTGGCGGGGCGGGCATCGCGCATCCGCATATTGACGTCCCGCTTGTGAAGGCCATCGTTCGGGCCCGCTCTTGGATGAAATTGCTAACCGATGGCAAAGCTTGTTCGATCGATGAGCTTGCACGTGTCGTCGGTCATCAACGGTCCTATGTGGCGAGCATCATTAGGCTATCTTTCCTCAGCCCTGAAATAACGCGAGCGATCTTGCAGGGTCGCCAGCCGGTTGACCTGTCATTGGGCCAGCTGCTTGAAACAAATATTCCGCTTTCTTGGTCCGATCAGCACGGTCTGCTTCTTTGAATGAACTTGCCGGCAGGTGGTGGGCTCCGTACGGGTTCGCCGCCATCCCCACCGCCGCGCTCGATTCGCCCCAAGTGCGACGTCTCCCGCGGTCCCCGCGCTTTTCGGGTCCGGGTCCCCCTTCTTGCGGCGCTGGCGCGACCGAACTGCGGGCCCGTTTCGATTCAGGCTGCAGTCGCTTCAAGGTCCGCAATTTTTTGGAATTCCGAAAGCAGCTCCTGATGCTGCTGTGCAAGGTAACGAACAACGCGGGCATTGCCGAGGAGCTTTGCAAGATAGCCCTTCGCCAAGACAAGATCGAGGTGATCGGTACCATAAGACTGCTCCGCGATCTTGAATTCTCGCTCTAGATTTGCGGACTCGCGCTCCATCAGCGCAATCTGATCGCTCGTTAGGCCCTTGACGGTTTTTGGCTTGCTTGTCTCGGTGAGCTGAGACTGTGGCGTGGCCGCCAACAGAGATTCCGCATAGCTGACGGTATATTTGTTCATTGCAACCATAAGCTCTGCGGCCTCGATCTGACGAAACGGCACCATCTTCTTGAGTGCCGAGAACGCCTTTTGCGTGACATGCTTGTCCTTGAGAATGTCGGCCGCCTCCGAGCAGATCCCTATGAGCAATTGCTTCTTCAGTCGCAGCGTCTTCACCTCTATGTTGAGAGCTTTCGCGATCCGTTCGTCCGATGCCCCTCGCTCGACCGCTTTGAGGATCATCTTGTGCTCCTGAATGATCGCGAGGCGATTGACGCGCTTGTTGTATGTAAACGCTTCGTCGTCGGTCGAGATCAGGCAATCGACGTGCGTTTCACCCAGATCCTTCAGGACTTCAACGCGCAAGTGCCCGTCAAGGAGAAGATACTTGTCTGGCTCGCCTTGATCGCGCGCCACAACCGGCGGCTCGATGATTCCAACTTCGCGAATCGAAGTTGATATCTGCAGATATTTCTGGGTCTTCTTAATCCCCGAAGCCACGAGCCTGAGCGGCTGAATGTCGGCAATCGCGATGCGCACGCCTACATCTTCGAAGCCCATCTTGACGGATTGGCTTAAATCTTTGCGGCGGCTAGCCATGGGGCGACCCTGCGTTCAGGCGAGCGGCCAGATTTTGAGGAACGCTCTCGAGGCCCTCCGACTGCAACAGCGCAATGAACTTGGCATCGGCGAATAGCTTTCGGAGGCCCTCGGTTACAAAGATAAGGCAATCGCGCGTGGTCTCCGCCTTGCGCACAAGCCTGCGCTTCTTGTCGGTGTCGTCTCGATAGGTGCGAAGCAACCTCTCCACCGACAAGGGTCGTTCGCGGCTGGCGGCTGAAGGCTTGCGCCCCTTGCCGTGCAATCTTCGTTTCTCGATCAAACGTTTTACTGCGACTAGCTTTCTACCTCGCAGCACCTTGCTCTCATAGGCCTGCCGTAAAACTTGCTGAACATCGGAATCGTCCGCCATGGCGATCTCGACCGCGACGCTGACCGGGATTTGGCCTGACTCGACTGCTCGCAATAACCGATGCTCTTTGGTCTGCAGGAGTCGAATGACATCCCGGACATATTCGATAGAAAGGCCCGTTTTGCCGGCGATCTCGGGCTCGTCGTACCCGCGTTTCTTCAGGCCTTCGATATCGTGAAGCAAGTCGATGGCGTGATGCTGGCGACGTGCAAGATTTTCGACGAGACTCATCACCAGGCAGTCTTCGTTGCTTGCCTCGACAACGAGCGCCGGAATCTCTTGCTGGCCGAGCGACTGGAACGCCTCAAGTCGACCTTGTCCACATACGAGGTCATAACGTGGACCGTCAGGATGATCGCGCCGGGCCACTGTAATTGGTCGTTTGAGCCCAAGCTCCGCGATATTCGAAACAATCTCCTTGAAGACCTTCTTGTTGCGAACTCTCGGGTTCACGACTGTAATCTGGTCGATTGGTATAAGATGAACCGCCTGCGCGGGCGAGGTGGACATCAAGCAACCTCCATGAGCTTGGTTCTGGACGCCAGAGAGAAGAGCGGCTCCAGAGTTTCGAAACGGTACGAATCGAGAGAGACGCCGTTGTGCTCGGCGAGTCTCAGCTGAGGTACCGTCATGTCGAGCCTGGGCAATAGATAGTAGTCGAGAGGCTCGCGGTTCGGCCGATCCATGCGAACCACAACAGAGATGTCGGGGCTTAGGCTCGTATCGAGTCTCACTTGCCAGCGTAGAGATCCGGCATTCGTCTCTCGGCATCTCACGATGACAATCGATGCGCTGAATTCATCGTTTATGGTCAGCAGATCAGTCGACGGGTTCTGATCAACTTGTCCGCCAGCGCTTTCGATGCCGGAGATAGTTTTGGCTACGATCCCAGGGTGCATGCGCCGAAGCGCTCGGTTGATCTCGATGTACCGAAGGTCCCGGTCGGGCGTGAATCCAACCAATTGATAGGCGCGAAGGAGGCTTCCGAACCGGCTTTGATAGCAGCTGCTCGACGGCGCATGTTCCGATTCATCGATGATCATTCCGGAGAGATATCCGTGCGAGGCGAGAAGATCACTTAGGGATCGAAGCATCTCGTCGTCGGACATCCTGAAGCTGCGAGCCAGGATGATTGATTGCGCCGCGTCAAAAAGCTGATGGTCAACGACTGGCTCAAAGGCTCCGTCTGCGCGAATCCACATGTCAGCGCTGTTTCGAACGTGCTTCTTCTTCAGCTTGAAGGAAGATCGGTTCCAGACGTTGTTGCCGACATACTTTTCGTTGATCAGGACCTGGTGAACGGTACCCCGGGTCCATGGCCGACCGAGATCAGTTGAGACTGCTTTGGCATTGAGTGAGGCTGCGATATCGCGTTCGGATCTTCCTTCTTCTACAAACGATCGATACATCCAACGGACCGTTTCGATCTCTTCGAAAGGACCATGCACAAGGACGACACGGTCGGTCTGTAGGCTT
>JBAQHC010000094.1:0-13223 GCA_049288095.1 Alphaproteobacteria bacterium
ACCCCAACAACGCATTGACCGCCGTCATCTTCCAAAACGACTTCGCCAAGTTCGCGAATGTCGAGAGCTTCAACGGCAAGACGGTGCAGGTTACGGGCGCGATCAAGCTCTATCGCGGCAAGCCGGAGGTCGTTCTGAGCGATCCAAGCCAGATCAAGCTGAAGGCTCGCCCGGCGTAATCCTTCGTCTCCGATAGATTAGCCCCCTGATGCGGTTGCGTTCGCCAATGGGCGAACGCGGCTAACGAGGATTTGCAGAAACTCGTCCGATTTCGTCATCGCAGCGAAATGGCCGGCATGTTCGATCAAGATCATCGCCTTTTGCGGCGCGTTGATCTTGTTGAAGTAGTCGACAACCAAATCCGGCGGCGTCAGATGATCCTCGCGGCCGTCGATGATGAAAAACGGCACAGGCATGTCGTAGCCGAGCCGACTGAAATCGAGGCCTTGATAAGCTTTGTACATTTTGGGCAGCGCGAACGACAAATAGCCTTTCTGATGGTCAGCAAGATCTTTCATCGAATAACTCTTGTTGTAGAGCGCCAGCGAAACTGATGCGACGAGATACTCCTTGTCCGAATCCGCGAGATAGCGGTTGAGATATTTCCGCATCACCTCTTCCTGCGCATCCGTCGCATAGGGCGGCGGGCCCAGCTTGCGCAGCTCTTGGGCCGCCGAGATCTGGCCGTCGGCAGCGAGGCGCTTGAGCGTGTAGTCATATTGCCAGCGCGTTTGCGCACGCGAATCTGAAATCTGCCCGGTGCCGACAAATGCCGAGAACAGATCGGGATGCCGCTTGAGCAGATAGACGCCGAGCGCCGAGCCCCATGAGTGGCCAAAAAGAATGATCCTATCCTGGCCGAGACGCTGGCGCGCATAAGCCGCCACCTCCGCGCCATCTTCAATGAACTGGTCGAACGTCATGTTCGGCGTTGAATCGCCGTTCCTGCCGTAGGTTCGCCCGGTGCCACGCTGATCCCACTGGATGATCGTGAACGGCTTCTCCCAATGGCGATAAATGTAAGCGAGCTGCGATTGCGTATCGCCGGGCCCGCCATGCAGGATCAAGATCGCCGGGTTGCGGCGATCCTCGCCGCGAATCGTGACCCACTGATCAATGCCGCCGATCTTCACAAAGCCCCGCTCAGCAATACCGTAGGGTGTTTCGATTGGCCCCTCGGCATTGGCGATTGCGGTGATGTCTTTGTGTTCCTCATGCAGAACGCGATAGGCCAATTGGGGGCTAACCCCGAAGTTGGAGAGGATCACCAGCAAGCCAACCGCCGCAGCAAGCACCACAAGCAGAATGATTGCCGCAAAGGCGAAGAGAATTTTCTTGATCATCGGCGTGCCCAAAACGAGGTAAGCTGCGACGCAAGCTAGGGGCGCGGCAGGCCAGATGTCTGGGGAAATTCGCGAACAAACGCCTTTTCTTCGCCAATGGCGGGGATCGGCACATTCGCGAATGCTGAGTGAACTCTCTCCATTGCAGCGCTCGCTCGCTATTTCGATTGCAGCGGCCGTGTTCATGGCAATCGCCGGCCCGTTCGGCACATGGCGCGAACCGCTCTTGGAAAGGCTGGGATTTTGGGTCATCGGCATCGCCGGTTGCGCGCTGATCGGAGCCGGGCTCGACCGCTGCCTGAAATCGATCCCAGCATTGCGTGCCCATCGAAACGCAGGACTGTTTGTCATCGTCGCAGGCTTGATTGCGCCAGCGGCGCTCGCCGCATCAGTCGCCGCAGCACTTCTCCATCACGCGCCGATCAATTGGAAAGTGTATTGGCAGACACTGCCCGAGATCGGGTTGGTCAGCGCCGGCGTTTGCGCGCTGCTCCTGCTCTCGTTGCGCCGGTCAAAGCCGTTGCCGTTGCCGACGCAGGCGGAGCGGCCCGACCCGACGATCAGCGGCCTCCTGCCTCTCAAATTCTCTGGCGCCAATCTCCTCGCCATCGAAGCGCACGACCATTACGTGCGCGTCCACACCGATCGCGGCACGGATCTCGTACTCATGAACTTTGAAATGGCGGTCGCGAAAGCTGCGCACCTCAACGGGCAGCGCGTGCACCGATCCTGGTGGGTCGCACGAGCCGCCGTGATCGGCGTTGAACGTGGCGACGGGCGCGCAACGCTTGCATTGCGCGGTGGAGCACGCGCACCGGTCAGCCGCCGCTACGCCAAAGTGCTCCGTTCAACAGGCTGGTATTGAAGATTTGGAAAAGCTGATGCGCAGCGCCGCTATTCGGCCTTCTTCTTGCGCGTGCGCTTCGGCTTGGGCTTATCGCCCCCCTCTTCCGCCGCCCGGGGCTCATGATCGTGGTCGTGCGCGTGATCATGTCCGTGGTCATGCGCGTGATCGTGATCATGATCATGATGCGCGTGGTCATGATCGTGGTCACGGTCGTGGTCGTGCTCATGTTCACGCGGATGGCCAGCCGTCGTCAGATTGTCGTCGAGGCCGTCCATCTCCTTCATCAATTCTTCCTTAGAGACGGGTTTATCCGCCACGGTTGAGCGCTCGATAATGAAATCGACCACCTTCTCCTCGTAAAGCGGCGCACGCAGTTGATCGAGCGCGCCCGGGTTCTCGCGGAAATAACGATAGACCTGCTGCTCCTGGCCCGGCAGGCGCCGCGCCTGTTCCGCCATCGCGCGGCTGATCTCTTCCTGCGTGACCTGAATCTCGTTGCGGCGACCAAGCTCGGCAAGCACCAAGCCAAGCCGCACACGCCGCTCACCGATCTTACGATAATCGGCCTTGAGCTCGTCCTCGGTCTTGTTCTCAGCCTTCTTCTCTTCCTCGATATTGGCAAGCACCTGCTGCCAGATCGCGCCAAACTCGCTTTCGACCATCGCTTGCGGCAAATCGAAGGAGTGCAGCTCATCGAGCTTGTCGAGGATTGCGCGCTTCAGCTTGGCGCGGCTCATTTGCGCATAGTCCTGCGCAATGCGCTCCTTCATCGCCTCCTTGAGCTTTTCGAGGCTGTCGATGCCGAGCTTCTTGGCGAACTCCTCATCGATCTCGACCTTCTCGGGCGCCGCGACCTCTTTCACCTTCACCGCAAAGACAGCATCCTTGCCGGCAAGGTGCGTTGCGCCGTAGTCCGCTGGGAAGGTGAGCTTGACCTCACGCTCTTCGTCCGCCTTGGCACCAGCTAGCTGCTCCTCGAACTCTTTCAAGAAGCGGCCTTGGCCAAGCACGAGGCGCACATCCTGGCCGGTGCCGCCGTCAAAGTTCGCGCCGTCGACCTTGCCTTCGAAATCGATCGTCAGCTGGTCGCCGTCCTTCGCTTTCGCATTCGCCGCGCGCGCTTTATAGGCGCGCTGCGTCTCGGCGAGCTTCTCAAGCTGCTCCATGATTTCGGCATCGCTAACCTCGGTGGTCAGCCGCTCGAATTTGAGGCCGGCGATGTCGGCCGGCTCGAATTCCGGCATGACGTCGACTGCGATCGTGTATTCGAGATCGGACTTGCCGGCGACAACTTCGGGCAGCACCTTCTCGTTGAAATTGATGCGCGGCTGGGTCGCGATCTTGATTGCCTTGATCGCCTCCTGGCTCGTCTCGCTCACGGCCTGGTTGACGACTTCGGCCATGATCGATTTGCCGTAGGTCTTTTTGAGGAACGAGATCGGCACCTTGCCCGGCCGAAAGCCCTTCATCTGCACTTGGGGCGCCATCTCGAGGAGGCGCTTGTCGAGCCGTTGATCGAGCTCCATCGCCGGAATGACCACCTTGAACTCGCGCAAAAGACCCGCGGTTCCGGTTTCGGTGACTTGCATGGCTCGGCCCTTCTTCTTGCACCGGCAGCCTCGGCAGCGCCCGGCAGGTGCCCCGGGCACCTTAGAGCCGCACGAGATGACAGAAAGATGAGGCTTTCTCAAGCCCTAGGCGCGGGCCGCGGGCAAAAGGCAGGCCTCAGATGTTGTAGGGGAATTTGAGCATGTGCTCCTTGATGATTTCCTCATAGCTCGGCCGGCGCTCGCCTGGCTTGGCGGGCGGCTTGGCGGCAAAGCCGCGCTGGGTCTTGAGGAATTTCGACAGCCCCTCGCTCAACAGCATGTTCGGCTCGAAGATATTTACGGGATGCGCGGCAAGGCCGGTCACTTGGGTCGGAATTCCGCTTCGCCGCGAGAGCGCATCTGCGACCAGCTGCCAATTGACGTCGTGGGCCCGGTCGCCTGCGAGGCCGCCAATCCAGTTCCTAAGGTCAGGAGCCGGCTTGAGCGTAAAGCTGCCCTGCACGGCCAGCTCCTCCCGCTGCGCCTCGTCGGGCTGTGCCTCGATGAAAAGCTCGCCCTCGTGCCAGCCCAGCTTGACCGGCTGGTCGATCACTTCAACCTTGGTGCCAATCGGCACGGTGTTGAACAAGGGCTCAATGTCCTCCGGGAAGAGCCGGATGCAGCCGCGCGTCGATTGGCGGCCGATACCAAAGGCGTCTTCGTTGCCGTGAATGGCGTAATAGGTCCAGCCGAGATAAATCGCGAAAAGCCCCATTGGATTGTCGGGGCCCGGCGGCCATACCGCAGGTAATTCGGGATGCGCCTTGCGCGCTTCGGGCGTCGGGATCCACGACGGATTTTGCATCTTGCGCACAACTTTGGTTGTGCCGGTCGGCGTTTCAAGCCCGACATCGCCGATGCCGATCGGAGCCGTGAACACCACGACGCCGCCTTTGAAGTAATAGAGCCGATACTCCGAGCGGTTGATTAGGATGCCGTCGCGCAAGCCATCGGGCAGAATGTGCGCGCGCGGTATGAGCACGCGATCGCGTGTCTCCGGGAAGAATTCCGAAAGGCCCCAATTGGCCGCGGCCGCGTTCGGCGTTGAGACATCACTCGCGCGCGCGACATCGGAGAGCTTTTGATCATCGAGCGAGACGAGCCGCAAGCGCCCGATGAGATCATCGCCCGTTAACTGCGATTGCGCATCCGCACTGCGCGGCGCAAGACACGCCGCGGCAAGAACGAGCAACGCGATCACCGCCTGCGCGCTGGCCGCGCCTAGGTTCCCAAAACGCACGAACGAAACCCCACCCCAATTATCCGTGGTGCGGGCGGAGGGACTTGAACCCACACGCCTTGCGGCACAGGAACCTAAATCCTGCGCGTCTACCAATTCCGCCACGCCCGCATCTTAGTAGCGGGTTCTATATCGCCTGCTTCGCCCTGTTCTTCAATCGCGCTTGACGGCGCTCGAACGCCATGTCAGTATTACTGACATGAATACAGAGGAACAGACATCAACCTATCAGAGCCCGCTGCGCGAGGGACAGAAGGAAGCGACGCGCCAGCGCATCATCGAAGCCGTGCATCGCGTTATCGCCGACCGCGGCCTCAGCGAACTCTCGTTCGCTGCGGTCGCCAAGGAAGCCGGCGTTCAGGAGCGCACCGTCTATCGCCACTTCCCGAACAAAGATGCGCTTTGGGACGCCTTCTGGGCTTGGATCAATCCGCGCCTGGGCGTTCCCGCCGCGCCAGTGTCCGAGGCCGAGCTGATTGCCAGCCTGCCGCGCGTCTATACCGGCTTCGATGAATACGAACAGATCATGCGCGCGGGGATGACCAGTGCGCTCGGCAGCCAACTCCAGAAGCGCACGAACACGGAGCGCCAGGCCGTGTTTCGCCACGTGACGGCCAACGCAACGGAGGGTCTGCCAAAACGTGAAGCGGCGTGGATCACCGCAACGGTGCAGCTGCTCTACTCGAGCCGCGCCTGGATATCGATGAAAGATTATTGGGGTTACTCGGGCGAAGAGGCGGGCAGAGCGTGTGCCTACGCGATCGAGCTTTTGCTTGAAGCCGCACGAAAACGTGCAAGCGAAACGAAATTCAAACCCAAATCCAAGAAAGCGAAAGGATAAGCCCATGCTGTTTCACGCGTCGATTCCCGCCGACGATCCGGAGCGCGTTGCGCGCGTGATCGCTGAAATCTGGCGCGGCGACAGCGCGCCATTCCCGCCTGTTCCGGGTTGCTTCATTGCGTTCGCAGATGATGACCGCGGCAGCACGATCGAGGTCACGCCGCGCGGCAAGGAAGGGGTTCCCGCCGAGACCGAAACCGGCTTCAAAGTGAATCCTTCGCCTTCGCCTTACTCCGAGGCGCACTTGCTGCTCGGAACGCCGCTGAGCGAAGACGAAGTCTTGGCCATCGGCAACCGCGAAGGCTGGACCGTGCGGGTTTGCTATCGCGGCGGCAAATCCAAGCTGATCGAGCTTTGGGTCGAAAACAAATTCCTGCTCGAATTCATGACGTCGGACGACGAGAAGAGCTATCGCGAGAACACATCGCCCGCAAAATTCCGCGCCGCTTTCGGTATGACGGCGTGAATGTCTGCGCCCTCTCTCTCTCGGGGAGAGGGCAACCGATTGTTGATCAAGCACTCTTCACGGTGAGGGGTTTGCAGCAGGCGACCCGGATCGCGGAAAACCCCTCACCCTTCCCTCTCCCCGAGGGAGAGGATCAGACGAATTCCCGAAGAACGGCGGGCAACGCTTCCGGCAAATCTTCGGCGATGAGGCCGCGGCCGACATGAGATGCGGCCGCGCCGTGGAGCCAAACGCCAGCGCAGGCGGCTTCAAAGGTCGGCATGCCTTGCGCCAAGAGCCCGCCGATCATTCCGGACAGCACATCACCGGAGCCTGCCGTCGCGAGATAAGGCGGTGCGTTGTCGTTGATCGCAGCTCTGCCATCGGGCGCCGCGATCACAGTGTCAGCGCCTTTGAGCACGATCACGGCTTTCGCCCGGACGGCTGCAATGCGCGCGGCTTCGAGCCGGCCCGGGCGCGGCGCACCATCGAGCACGCCGGGAAACAGGCGCGCGAACTCACCCTCATGCGGCGTCATCACGACTTTATCGCGGCAAAGCTTAAACAGCGCCTCGGGCATGTCTTTGAAGCTCGTCAGTGCATCTGCATCGAGCACCACCGCGGCGCGCGATTTGAGCGCCGCCTCGACCTTGCGCGCCGTCTCTCCGCTCACGCCATTTGCCGGCCCGATGACGACAGCGTTCTTACGTGTATCGGCGAGAAGCGCGGCAAGGCCCGCAGCGTCGTCGGCGCGCGCGAGCATGATCGCCGTCAAGTGTGCGGCGTTGATCGGCATTGCTTCGATGGCGCTCGCGACGGTCACAAGGCCACTGCCCGCGCGCAATGCACCGCGCGCCGCAAGCCGCGCCGCGCCCGTATTCCACGGCCCGCCCGACACGACGACCGTGTATCCGCGGGTGTATTTGTGCGATTCGAGCGCGGGTTGGGGAAATTTCTTTCCCCAGAGATTTGGTGAGTTAATCCAGGTATTTGGCTTGATCTCTTCAAGCGCTTCCACAGGTATTCCGATCCGACTCACTACGACTTCTCCACAGAAAGCTCGGCCCGGCATCAGCAAATGGCCCGGCTTTTTCCGGAAGAAGGTGACGGTAAGGCCCGCGTGAAAGCACGGCGCGGATTTGCCGCCGGCAGGCTCGCCGGTCGTTCCATCGAGCCCGCTCGGCACATCGATCGAAACCACGCGCTTCCTGAAGTGCACCGACTCCTCGGCAAGCCGCTTGGCATCGCCCTCGAGCGGCCGCGTGATCCCTGCGCCGAACAGAGCGTCGACGAATAGCCTCGGATCGCGTCCTTGCGCATTGATCGGCCCGGCTTCGCCTTTGAAGCGCTTGGCCATCTCAGCGGCATCGCCCTTAAGTGCGCTCGGCGGTGCGAGCCATTCGACCCAAACATCCCACCCGCGCTCTTTCAAATGGCGCGCAACCACCCAACCATCACCGCCATTATTGCCTGGGCCCGTGAGCACGCAGGTCGAGCGCGGCGTGAAGCGGCGCATGATCTCGCCCGCGACCGCTGCGCCCGCATTCTCCATAAGCGTTAAGCTCGACACACCCGATTTGACAGCGAAGGCATCGGCCTGCGCCATTTCCGTGTTGGTGAGCAATGCTTCGGGGGCTTCGGCCATGGCGATCGCGCTTTCAAACGAGTCCGCGGAGGTTAATTCGTTGGCGGCGCTCTTGTCGAACTTCCCCTTCCCACTTTGCTGATCCCGCTCTAAGACGAATCCCGTGCCCGGTTTCTCCGTCGTCATCCCAGCCCATAACGAGGCCGCCGTGATCGAGCGCTGCCTCGGCGCGATCCTCAGCGGCGCGCCTGCGGGTGAGCCCGAGATCATTGTGGTCTGCAATGGCTGCACCGACGACACGGCGGCGCGGGCGCGGCGTTTTGATTCCCGCGTGGGGGTTATCGAACTCGCGCAAGGCTCAAAGCCGCTCGCGCTGAACGCCGGCAATGAAGCCGCGGGCGCGTTGCCGCGCTTCTTTGTCGATGCCGATATTGTTGTTTCCTATGCGAGCCTTGCGGCAGCGGCCGAGGCTTTGCGCAGCGATGCACCGCGCGCAGCAGCACCCTCCGCCAAGATCGATGCGAGCCGCGCGGGGCCGCTTGTTCAACTTTATTGTTCGATCTGGCGCAAGCTGCCCTATTTGCGTGAGAATCAGATCGGCGCGGGCGTTTACGGCTTAAACGACGCGGGCCTCAAACGCATCGGCGCATTTCCCAATGTGATTGGCGATGACCAATATGTGTATGAGAAATTCGCACCGGGCGAGCGCATCAGTGTTGCGCGCGACAGCACGGGGCGGCCCGCCGAGTTCACGATGTTTGCGCCCCGCACGATCCAGGACCTCGTAAATGTCGAAGCGCGGCGGCGCGCGGGCGATGATGAGATCCGCGCGCTTCTAGGACATCGACAAACGACTTTGCCCGGTCACTTGAGAGGCCTCGCGCTGCTTGCCCTAAGGCCTTGGCTGTGGCCGGGGCTTGCAGTGTTCCTCTACGTGAAGATCGAAAGCCGCCTGCGCTTTCATTCGCAAAAACGCGCACGCAGCAGCCACGTTTGGGCGCGTGATGAAAGCTCGCGAGACGCCTGATGCCGTGCTCTGCTTCGAACTGAAAGAAATCAGGTGCGCGAAGGTTTGTTCGCGCGCCTGAAACGGTGAAATGCGTTTTCTTATTCCCAGCCCGTCGGCGAGTTATAGGGCGCCGTAAAACCCATCGCCTCGATCTCATGAATCTTGCCGCCCTGCACCTTGAAGATGTGCATGGCCGGAAGATCGAACGCCTTGAACTTCATCGGCATCCGCTTGATGCCGGGCACGCCGGCAACATCGACATATTGCTTCTTCATCGAATGATGGAAATGCGAGAAACCGAGAACGAGCCCGGTCGCGGGATCAGCGACTTCGACGCGGCGGTTATCGATCGTGTCGATATAGCTCATGGTCTTGGTGTCGAGCTGCTTCGCGCAGCCGATATGACCGAGATAGGCAAAGGCCTTATTCAGTGGTTTCGGGCCCTTTGGATCGAACGGCTTTGAAGTGGCCGTGATCATGCCGTTTTCGTGGCGCTCGCAATCATCCGCAAACGGAGCTTTCGAGCCGTCATTGTCGTCGAGAGCGTCATAGTAAGCCGCGCCCTCTTTAGTCAGCGCATCGCGGGACTCGCGATCCGCCGCCGGAACTTCCGCCGAGAAAGCCGCGCGCGGCGTCTGCAGATTCGCAAGATTGGCCGGCGCAAGGTTGCGCGCGATCATGTGCTCGGCCTCGACGATCTTGCCGTCCTTGTTGAGCTTGAGCCGCATGCCGAGCTGAATCGGCTTGCCGTCTTCCTTCAGCACGCCCATGAAGCCGATCTCCTGAGAAACAGGATCGGGCACATAGATCTTGAAGGTCGTCGGGCCTTCAGAAGCTGTCTTCCACAAACCTTCGCCCGGCTTGATCGGTTTCGCATTCTCGACGGTCTTGATGTCGGCAGCGAGCGGCGCCTTCGACGGATCATGCGCGATGAGCGCGGCAATGTAGGTATCGGCAACGCCATCGAGGCATTGACGGTCACAAACTTTTGGTTGTGCCTGCGCAACGGGCTTTTTAGTCATGCCCATGGTTGAGCAGCCGGCAAGCGCTGCTGCCGCCACCAGCGCGGCCGCACAGAATCGCAGTTTCATTATTTCCCCCTGTCGGATCGGTTATTGCTGAAATGCTTGTGAAGGGCCGCAAAGGTTTGGACCGGCAGCCTCACGATATCAAGAGCTTTCTCGTGCATTGCAGCGCATTGAACGGGCCGCTCTGACTGCATCGCGGTGCCGTCTCAGGCAAGCGGCTGCCGCGTGATTGGCTAAGCTCGCGCACAACAAGTGAAAGAAGGGGAATGACGATGAGGCCACCCAAGCGCCGTGCATGGCTGGCCGCTCATCGAGGTATTGTTCGCATCACAGCGGCGGCCGCCGCCTGCGCAGTGATTGCGAGCGCCGCTTTCGGTTTTCCGAGCGTCTATCCGACCGGTGTCACGCGTTACGATCCGGCCAAGGCGTACAACAGCTTCGTCCTGTTCTCGGGCGGCATCGATCACAAGACGCATCTCATCGACATGAATGGCAACGAAGTACACAGCTGGCATCATGAAGGCATTCCGGCGGTGATGCTCGATCCCAAGAGTGTGGGGGGAAAGCGCGGGCTCGTCGGTCTTCAGCTTGAAGCGCTGAAGCCCGGCGAGCCGGGCGCTACACCAGGGCTGCCGATCTTCAACAATAAGACATTCGGCATCGTCGACTGGGACGACAAAGTCGTCTGGCAGTGGGGTGACAAAGCGCCGGGCGGCTATGCGCGCCAGCACCATGATTGGCGGCGCCTCCCCAACGGCCACATGATGATCTTGACCGACCGGCCGACACGCCTTGAAGGCTTCGGCGACCGCAACATGCTCGATGACGTTGTGTTCGAGGTTGATCGGAGCGGCAATGTCGTTTGGCAGTGGCGCGCGTCCGAACATTTGGACGAATTCGGCTTCACGCTTGAAGAGCTTGATCTTTTGCACAAGACGAAGAACCCCGATTTCCTTCACATCAACGACATGGCCGTGCTCGGGCGCAATCGTTGGGCGGCAACGGATAAGCGCTTCGCGCCAGAGAACATCATCGTGTGCTCGCGTGAAGCCAACTTCACTGTGATCGTGAGCCGGAAGACCGGCAAAGTGGTGTGGCGCATAGGTCCGGATTACCCAATCCCGGATAATGTAAAGCCTGCCGATCGCGCCAAGCTGATCGATCAGATCAGCGGCCAGCATGATGCGCATATGATTCCGAAAGGGCTGCCTGGCGCCGGCAATATTATGATCTTCGACAACCAAGGCGAGGCCGGTTATCCGCCCGCGCCGGTGCGTTCCGCCTCACGCGTCCTCGAGATCGATCCGGTGAAGAAAGAGATCGTGTGGCAATATACGGCCGTGAAATCCGGATTGCCGGGCACTTCATTCTTCAGCACGAATATTTCGAGCGCACGGCGCTTGCCCAACGGCAATACGCTCATCGACGAAGGCATGAACGGGCGCATATTCCAGGTGACGAGTGATGGCGAGATCGTTTGGGAATATGTCTCGCGGTTTTCTTCGACCCAGCCCGGCCCGCCAGGCTCACCTCCGAGCAAGAGCATCTGGGTCTATCGCGCGGAGCCTGTGCCTTACGATTGGGTGCCGAGAGGAACTCCGCATACAGAGAATCCCGTGACGGCGCCTGACCTCGCGGCGTTTGATGTTTCCGCCTCAAGCAATTGAGCGCTCAGTCGCGTAGCTCAGCAATGATCAAACGATATCCGTAATCGTGTTCGGTCTCACTTAGGAGGTGCGCATTGCGCCGCGCCCATGTGCCGTCATTGATGTCACGGCGCAATCTCTCAATGCGCGCTTCGACATCGAGCGCATTGTGGAAAAATGAAATTGCGTTCCGCGCGCCCGGATCGAGATAGCGCTCTGGGCTTCGCCAATAAGCGCACAGAAAGCCATCGGTGCAATCCCACGGAACAAGAACCGGCGCGACGCGGGCTTCTCCAAATACATGGTGCAGCACATCCGTCGATAAGACCGGCGCCGGCTGGGAGAGCATGTCGGGGAAGTAGTCCCGCAAAAGCCAGAAATCGAGCAAGCCGCGCAAATCGCCATCGAAAAAGACGCAACGCTTGCGCGCCACGCGCTTCATCTCGTTGAGGCCCTTCTCCTGATCGCGCCAGTGATGCGTCGTCAGAAATGCCGTCGCGGCATCAAAGCTCTTATCGGCGAACGGGGCGTCTTCCGCGAACGCTTGGACAGCCTTGGCGAGCCAGGCCGGCCGCTGGGCGATCATCTCAGCCGAGGGCTCGATCGCCGCAACATGCAGGCCCGCAATCTCGTAAGAGCCTGCGCCTGCGCCAAAATTGACGGCGCTCTTCGCATCGCCAAGCGCTGCGCGGATCATCGCCGCAATGCGCGGGTCGGGCCTACGGTACGCCGCATATCCCTTCCCGAGCCTGTCATAGAGCGCGCTCAACGAGGTCTCCCTGCTCGCACATCAAAAGACCAAAACGAAAGGCGGGGCCAACGGCACCGCTTTGATGCCGCCGCACCACTAATCAGTGCAGTCGGCTCTTGTGGAACAAATCTTCCAAGCCGTGGCGTTATCCGTGGCACATGCCGCGCCCGCATTTCCGCCGAACTGACAGTGAGTAAATATGAATTTCGCTTTTACCGACGATGCATCCTTGACTACTGCCGATGTCGTACTCAGCTGGAAGCCGATCGGATTGGTTGCGACATTGTCTCCCAACCAAGAGACGTTATCAGAGGTCGACCCTGGTCCAACCAGCTTAAGGGCCATCCAGCTTCCGGTGTGAGGGTCGCCTCTTACGTACACACTACCAGCTACGCGGGCGCTATAGGCCTCGCCATTTGCCATGTTCGTGCACTCAATCTCAGAGGGGTCATCTTGCTGCTTGCCCGTGATCGAAAGCTTTCCGCTGCATCGCAGACAATTCCCTTTTTCGTCGTTGAGATCACAAGGAGGAACTGGCTGTGCAATCGGTGGCGCCAACGAAGTCAAGACAATCTGCGCCGTATAATTGGGAACATTTAGGGCAAGCGTCATGGACTTTTGATTTGTTGGTCGCGGAACTACTACTGCGGTCGAACCTTGTTGAAACTTCACTGGGAGCTTAGTGCCTCCAACAGTCGGAGAGGACCAAGTCCCTTTCACCGCGCTCGCTCCCGGGACGTTCCACGTGACCGTCAGCGCCACGTCAGCATCGGTCGCGTGATCAACCGTAATGTGCAATCCCGGCGCGGTGAGCACATTAGCCCTCAGGCACTCCACGTACGCAGTAGCCGCCGACGATCCCAGACCAGTCCAGAGAATATTGGACGCCTGATCTAAGC
>JBAQHC010000095.1:0-14206 GCA_049288095.1 Alphaproteobacteria bacterium
GCCTTGGACCGGTTGACGAGATTATGACCGTTGCGCACGCCGCCTTTCCAGCCTGCGCAATCGCCTGCGCGCAACACGGTCTCTCCGCCGTCCTCAATCAGCACGACCTCGCCTGACAGCACGCAAATGAACTCATCCTCCTTGGCATGCCAATGGCGCTGGCTCGACCACACGCCCGGCTTCAATGTCGTGATATTGACGCCGAATTGTGTGATGCCCGCGGCCTCACCGACACGAAGATTCTCGCGCGCGGCGCATGGTTCATCGAAGGGCTTCGGATAGCGCGAGCCAATCACGCGCTGCACCTTGCTCAAATCGATCTTCGGCATATTCGCTCCGTACAGGGATCAATTGATCGAAATGACAACCTTGCCGATGAATTCGCCGGAGCCTTGATGCTCGAATGCAGCCCGCGCCTCATTGAACGGAAATACCTTGTCGATCACCGGCTTGATGCGATTGACCTCGATCGCCCGGTTCATCTGTTCGAACACCGTACGGTCGCCGACGCCGACGCCATGAATTGATCCACCCTTCATCATGATCGAAGCGGCGTTCGAAGTACCTTGCGTCAAAACGCCGATCACGCCGACTTTGCCACCACGGCCGAGCGAATTGATCGAGCGCTGCATGGTTCCGGCGCCGCCCACCTCGACCACGCAATCCACGCCGCCGCCCATGATCATCGGCCCGCCGCCTTTGACGCCGCCGGTGCACAACAAAACTTCCTGATCCCAATTCTCATGCGTCTTGTAGTTGACGACGTCCGAAGCGCCGAGCGATTGCAGCCGTTGCGCCTTTGAATCGCGCGAAGTCGTCGCAATCACGCGGCAACCTGCGGCGCGCGCAAATTGCAGCGCCCAAATCGAAACGCCGCCGGTGCCGAGCACAAGAACACTATCGCCCGGACGCATTGGCCGTCCGATATTGAACAGGCAATTCCATGCCGTCGCGCCGGCGCACGGCAAGCACGCGCCGTCTTCAAACGAATAGTCCGTGGGTAATTTGATCGCTCCGGTCTCATACATCACGACATGTTCGGCGAGCATGCCATCAAGCGGCAGGCCCATTGCCTGCATCGGCCAGCCCGGGCCTTTAGGGTCCGGCTGCGAGAACAGGCCCGCGACTTTGTCGCCGACTTTGAGGCCCGCAACATCGGCCCCAATCTCAACAATTTCGCCCGCGCCATCGGACAGCGGAATAGTCGGGCGCGTCACCGGAAAGTAATTGCCCTTCACCGCCGCTTGATCGCGGTAATTGATCGACGCCGCGCGCACGCGCACGAGCACTTGTCCGCGGCCAGGTTTAGGGTCCGGCCGCTCCGTAAGCTTCAATCCGTCATAGCTCTTGCTGCCCGGCTGCAGTTCCCAGACTTTCATGCCGCTCTCCCTCGCGCGTGGTTTTTCACCCCACATCTTCGCAAGGCATCATGTCTCTCAATAATTCAGATATCAATCCGCGTGCGCCGTGACGTTGCTCACACCGTAGCTCTTGGAGCCTCGGGCGCAGTTCGCCAGATAAGCATTAAGGTGGGTATGAGCGTTACGCTCGTCAAGAGGCGAGAGCGGGAATTTATCCGCCTACGGAGTTTTCCCCGCTCCGGTCTCGCGAAAGCAGCTGATTTGCGCGGCTTGCGCCTATACCGCTGTCCATTTGTTCACGCGGAGCCGGGGAAAGAGTCCTCTCCCGCGGGGAGAGGACAGCCGAAGCCGTCGAGACACGCGCGGCTAGGTGAGGGGTTTGAAATTGGCTCCGGCGCTCACGGAAAACCCCTCACCCATCCTCTCCCCGCGGGAGAGGAGAAGCGAGCTTAAGCGCCGATACAGATGAGTGCGCGTCCGTTTGATCAAGCGAACTTGGCGGTGTCCTTCAAGAGCGCGGCGAAGTTCTTGCGCGCCTTCTGCACTTTCGGCGCTACGACGGCGCGGCAATAACCCTGCATCGGGTTATTCTCGAAATAGTCGTGATGGTAATCCTCGGCCGGATAAAACTCCTTGAGCGGCTCGACCGTGGTCGCGATCGGATCGCCATCCTTGGTCGAAGCATTGAGCTCTTTGATGTAAGCCTCGGCTTCGCGCTTCTGATCATCGTCGATAGTGAAAATGATCGAGCGGTATTGCGGGCCGATGTCTGCGCCCTGGCCATCGACTTGGGTCGCGTCATGCGAACCGAAAAACACGGTGAGCAGATCGCGGTATTCGACGATCGTGGGATCGTATTCGATGCGGATGACTTCAGCGTGGCCCGTGGTTCCGGTGCACACCTGCCGGTAAGTCGGACTTTTCACGTGACCGCCGGCATAACCCGGCGCAACCGAGCTGACGCCCTTCATCAATTTGAACACGGCCTCGGTGCACCAAAAGCACCCGCCGCCGAACACCGCCACTTTCGTTGTCATGAGAACGTCCTTGCCTTACTTCGTCATGCTGAGGTGCGAGCGCAGCGAGCCTCGAAGCACGTGCCCGGCCTCAAAGGATCAATGCGCGAGAAGAACCGGTAGGGGAGAGTGCATGATCATATGGCGCGTGGCCCCGCCCAAGACAAGCTCGCGCAGCCGGCTACGGCCATAACCGCCCATGACGACAAGATCGGCACCGATTGCGTTCGCGCGCGCGACGATGTCTTCGCCGATGCCCTTGCCGCTCGGCTTTTGCTCGGAAATCGTTGCCTCACCACCATGCTGACGAATATAGCGCCGCGCGTCTTCGGCAATGGAAAGATCGCTTTGGCCCTCGGCAAGATGCAGAATCTCAACCGACCTTGCCGAAAGGATAAGTGACATGGCGCGCGAAAGTGCGGCGCAAGCCTCGACGGTTCCGTTGAACGGCAGAAGGACTTTGTCGCCGATTGTCGGCGCGATCTTTCCGCGCGCAATCAACACCGGCCGGCGCATATGCAAAAGCGTGTGCTCGACTTTTGCCGCTAGATCAAGCGGCGCCTTCTCGCCCAATTCGCCGAACACGACCAAATCGGCAAGTCCCATTTGGGCGCTCAAGACATCCATCACCGGGCCTTGCACCTCACGGGCGTACGCGCCCTGCGATGTCGAATCCGGCAAGCTATTTTGCCATTTGAGGCCTTGGGCCTTGGCGGCAGCTTCGAGCGTTGCACGGCCTCGCGCCGCGGCTTCATCGCTGTTCTTCTCCGCCGCCTTGATGATCTCATCGATCGATTCGGCCGAGACGCCTTCGCCGAGACGGAACATGAGCTCGGTCGGATCGATCTTGATCGAGAGGCCCTCGACGCTCGCGCCCAAGCGCCTGGCCACAAGCGTGGCCGTCTGCGCTGCACTCTGATCATTCGGCGTGCCCGTGAGCAAAACAACGATGCGCTTAATCATAAGGGGAGCCTCCCAAAGGCTAACCACGAAGGACACGAAGCTATCACAAAGGGCACAAAGAGCACCTCTTGGCGCCCTTCGTGAATTTCTTTGTGTTCTTTGTGGTTAGATGGGCGGTTAGAGCCAGCCGGATCGGCTGCCGGCGCTTGCGTGACTGAAATCTTTCAGGCGCGCCTCGACCCTCGCATTGATCGAGCCGCCGGGATATTTGCCGCCTTGGCGCTTGCCAGCCTTCTTGCCGGTCAAAAGCTCCATCACTTCGTCGATGTGATCCACGGCGTAAATCGCGAACTGGCCCTTGGCACAGGCATCAACCACTTCGCGGCGAAGCATGAGATCGCGCATATTGGCGCGCGGGATGATGACGCCATGCTCGCGCGAAAGCCCGCGCGCCTGGCAGATATCGAAGAAGCCTTCGATCTTTTCGTTCACCGCGCCGATCGCCTGCACTTCGCCTTGCTGGCTGATGGCGCCGGTGACAGCGAGCGACTGCTTGATCGACACGCCGCCGATCGCGGAGAGCAGCGCGCACATTTCGGCGACCGACGCGCTGTCGCCGTCGACGCCCGAATAAGTCTGCTCGAAGGCGAGCGTCGCCGAGAGCGCGAAGGGTGAATTCTTGAGATAACGCCCGCGCAGATAGCCCGCGAGAATGAGCACGCCCTTCGAGTGGCTCGGCCCGCCGCGTCCGACTTGGCGCTGAATATCGATGATCTGGCCGGTGCCCTCGGCATGCGGCGTGCCCATGCGCGCCTGCGCCGTGATGCGCGCCGGCATGCCGAAAATAAGATCCGAGCCGGTGACGACGAGGCCATTCACTTGGCCGATGCGCGTGCCCTCGGTGTCGATGCGTTTGAAATCGCGCAGGATGACTTCGGCCGAAAGCTCGCGGTTGAGATCGAGCCGGCGAATGCGCGCTTCGATCGCTTGATCGATGTCTTCGGCGCGCACGACATCGCGGTTGTTTTGCGCCGCCCAGAAATCGGCTTCGGTCATGACCTCGATCAGCGGATCGAGCCGGAGCGACAGACGCTCGGCATCCTCAGCCTGACGCGAGCTTTCCTCGACCATGCGTGCGAGCGCCGAGCGGTCGAACGGCTTGAGCTGATAGCGGCGCTGAATGCCCGCGACAAGATATGCGAAATCGCGCTCCGATTTCCGGTCGCGCGGCATCGACTCGGCAAAATCGGCTTGCACGCGGAAGAGCTTGGCGAAATCCGGATCATGCGCCGTTAATGCCTGATGCAGGAACCAATCGCCGAACAGCACGACTTTGACGTTCAGAAGGATCGGATCAGGAACAATCGTGCCCGTGTCGCTATCGCCGAGGAACTCGCGCAGCGTGTCGATCGCCACCGAGCCGGTCTTGAGCGAGGCCTTGAGCGCATCCCAAGCCGCCGGCAACTCCAAAAGCTGCTCGGCATCGAGCAGCAAAAAGCCGCCATTGGCCTGCTGCAGAACGCCCGCGCGCAGCATCGAGAAATCGGAATGGATCGTGCCGATATCGGCGACAGTATCCATGCGCCCGACAAGGCGCGAATAAGTCGGATGCGCCTCGACGATCACCGGGCGGCCATCAAGATCGGCATTGTCGACGACGAGATTGACCGAGTAACGCATCAGCGGATCGGCCGGCTGGATCGACCAGGTTCCCGCGCGCACCGGCAATTGTGCCTCGCCGCCTTCGACAAAGAGATGCGCATGCTCGACCATGTCGGCCGCGACCTCGTCGAGGAATGAAACGACATCGCCCGCTTGCTTGAACGCCTCGCGGATCGGCGCAATCGTGCGCGCGATCGCTTGCGACATGAACTCATAATTGACCGCGCGCAATTGCTCGGCAGATTCAGCTTCCCACTTCGGCAATTGGCGAATGATATCGTTGAGCTCGGTTTCGAGCTCCTCGGTCTTGTTGTCGATGCGGCGGCGCTCACCTTGCGGCAGCGCTTGCACCTCTTCCTTGCGCAAGCGCTTGCCATTGCGCATCGGCACGAAGGTAAAGCCGCTATCGCCCGAGATCAGCATCAGCCCTGCATCTTCGGCGCGGTCGTAAATGTCTTGAACCGCATCCTCGACCGGCCCGTGAATGGCCTTCACGCGCTGCTGATAGGTATCGCTTTCGAAAATATCCGGGATCTCGGCCTTGAGATCGCGCACCGCGCGCGCAAGGGAATCGCGCAGCGCGCGGCCATGGCCGGCCGGTAGGGCTAGCGCAAGCGGGCGGCGCGGATCGCGGTAGTTCTGCACATAGACCCAATCCGGCGGCGCGGCGCCTTCGCGGGCGATCGCGCGCAGATACTGGCGGATAGATTCCATCGCGCCCGATTGCGGATCGCACAGCGCAAAGATGTTGTAGCCGTGGCGATTGATGCGGGCGCCGAAATCGAGCGCATCGACCGCGCGCGATTGACCCAGAAGGCCGTCGCCGTCCGGCAAATCGGCCGTCGTCTGCCCCGGCATGGTAGCCGGGTCACAACGCGTGTTCAGCGCGGCGCTCGCAAGCGGCTTGACCGAATGGGACTTCACGACCTAGACCCCCACCTGACCAGCCTCTGATGCCCCCTTAGGCAACAGGTCAAATGAAGGTTAATTGGAGCATGTCCGTGGCCGCTTGTCATCCCTGGCAGGTGGGAGCGGCTGTCACTTTTTGGGGCTCTGAGGCTTTCATAGAAGCCTCCCTGCACGTTTGAGGAGAGCCCGGCGGTGCCCCAAAAGTCCTCGCTGGCGAAGCGGCCGAGCAACCCCCCTGAGCGCGCTTGGCAGCGCATGCTGAGCGGCCGGCGCCTCGACCTATTGGACCCCTCGCCCGTCGATATCGAGATCGAGGACATCGCTCATGGCCTCGCGCGGGTCGCGCGCTGGAACGGCCAGACCAGCGGCGACCACGCTTTTTCGGTTGCGCAGCATTGCCTCTTGGTCGCCGACGTCGCCAAGGCGTCACGCACCAAACTCGATCGGCGGTGGGAGCTTGCCGCCCTCCTTCACGACGCACCCGAATATGTCGTGGGCGATCTGATTAGCCCGTTCAAGGCCGCGGTCGGCATCGACTACAAGGGTTTCGAGCTGCGCTTGCTCGCCGCGATCCATATTCGCTTCGGCCTCCCGGCGAAACTGCCCGAGGAAATCACCAAGCTCATCAAGCGCGCCGACCGCGTCGCCGCGTTTTACGAGGCGACGGAACTCGCAGGCTTCAGCCATACCGAGGCACGAAAATTTTTTGGCACGCCGGGACAATTCTCGCCCGAGACACTTATCCCTTTACCCGCGACAATTGTCGAAAAGCGGTTCCTTGATCGTTATGCCTCGCTCAAACTCGCGGTCCAGTGATGGCCCCTCGCCTTCTACATAACGTCATCCCGTGCGCACCGCGGCGCGAAGTGCCGCGTGTGCAGACACGGGATCTCTCCTGGATCCCGGATCTGCGAAGCATCACTTCGTGCTGCATCGCGTCCGGGATGACGGTGCAATCCTGCCGCAAAGTGAACTAGATAATAGCCATGGCTCGTGAGCCACGCCTTAGTGAACGCGAAAGCGCCGAGAACTTCGTTTCGGTCGGTCTGACGGCGGCGATCGTCGCAACGATCGACGATATGCCTTGCGCGCTCGAGGTGGAACACCCGAGCGGCGAGCGGCGTGCCGGCGGCGAAACCGATTTCGCGCGGAGCGGCCTGCCCTTCGGCCCGTTCGATCCACACGCGCATCGCACGCTCGAAAGCGGCCTGAGGATGTGGGTCGAAGAGCAGACCAAATTACAGCTCGGCTATGTCGAGCAGCTTTACACTTTCGGCGACCGCGGCCGCCACGATCAGGACCCCGACGGCGGCTTGCGCGTGCTTTCGGTCGGCTATCTCGCGCTCACGCGCCGGGGTGAAGGCGACCGTGCTCCCGGTACGCGCTGGCGCAGCTGGTATGAGCATTTTCCCTGGGAGGACTTTCGCAACGGCCGGCCGCCTTTGATCGATGAGCGCCTCGCGCCCGCGTTTGAAGACTGGCTGAAGGCGAGCGACCGCACCTCTGTCGATCGACGGCGTGATCGCATACGCCAGTGTTTCGGATTCTACGAGGGGCCGGGCTGGGACGAGGAGCGTGTGCTCGAACGCTATGAGCTGCTCTACGAAGCCGGGCTCGTCTATGAATCGTTACGCGACAGGCCCAACGCTTCGCGTGGCGCGGCTGCTGCCGATCCGCGCCTCGGGCTGCCGATGATCTACGATCACCGCCGCATCTTGGCGACGGCCATGGGCCGGCTCAGGGCCAAGCTCAAATATCGCCCCGTCATCTTCGAGCTCATGCCGCCGACATTCACGCTCTTCGATTTGCAGCGGACGGTCGAAGCGATTTCCGGCGTGCGCATTCACAAGCAGAATTTCAGGCGCCTTGTCGAAACCGGCGGGCTTGTCGAGCAGACTGGCGCGACAATCCAAACCCGCGGCCGCCCCGCGCAGCTCTTCCGCTTCCGCCACGAAGTGTTGGGCGAACGCCCGGCACCGGGTGTAAAATTGACAAGCCCGCGTCACACGCGCGGCAAATGACACGATTTGCCGCTACACAATCGCGTCACCTCTAGTTTCAAGCCACAATAGGCGGCGTAACCTGTGCGTCTGTGTCGCCTTTCGCGGCGGGAACTTCCCCGGCCGCGATCCGTTGTTGATCCACACCCCGGTGACTTGATGACCGAATTCAACCCCGAATGTTTGCGCAATGGCGAGAAGGCCGTGCTTGTGCTCCAAGGCGGCGGCGCGCTTGGCGCTTATCAAGCGGGCGTCTTTGCAGAGTTGCACGAAACCGGTATCGAGCCCGATTGGGTCGCCGGCATTTCGATTGGCGCAATCAATGCCGCGATCATTGTCGGCAATCCACCTGAGCGCCGTGTCGAGAGGCTGAGAGAGTTCTGGCAGCTCGTGACTTCAAAGCTGATAGGGCGATTGCCGTTCGACGACGCCTCGGTTCACGAAATATTCAACGGCGCGAGCGCGTTTCTGGACACGGCTTGGGGCGTGCCCGGCTTCTTCAAGCCGCGCCTGTTGCCGCCAATCATGGCGCCCGACGGATCGCCGAAAGCACTCAGCTGGTATTATACGAGCGATCTCAAGACGACACTGGAAAAGCTCATCGATTTCGACTTGCTCAACTGCGGAAAGGTCCGCTTGAGCGTCGGTGCCGTGCACATCAAGAGCGGCAATGTCCGCTATTTCGATACGACTCATTGCAAGATCGGGCCCGAGCACATCATGGCTTCGGGGGCGCTGCCGCCTGGCTTGCCGCCGATTTACATCAAAGGCGAGGCCTATTGGGACGGCGGCATTGTCTCGAACGCGCCACTGCAGCTCGTGCTCGACGAAAAGCCGCAGAGCGACCTCGCCGTGTTTCAAGTCGATGTGTTCAGCGCATCGGGCGACATGCCGAAAACGATCTTCGATGTCTATGAACGCGAAAAAGAAATCCGCTATTCGAGCCGCACGCGCCTCAACACCGATATCTTTGTGCGCGAGCGACGCGCCCAGCAGGCCGTTGGCCACTTGCTCGATAAGCTGCCACCCGAGCTACAACAATCCGAAGATGTCGAGTATCTGCGCTCCCTCATCCCGCGCTTCGGCACAACGGTGATGCATCTCATCTATCACAAGCAAACCTATGAGTCTTCAAGCTACGATTATGAGTTTTCGCGCCTCTCGATGGAGGAGCATTGGAATGCCGGCCGCACGGCGGTGCGCCGCTCGCTCACCGATCCCCGCTGGATCGAGCGAAAAGTCGTGCCCGGCAATGTCACGGTGATCGATCACGACAGACCGGACAAAGGGCAAGAGATGCGCCCTGGCCGAATTAAGCTCTCGGAGAATGAGGAATTCGCCAACTCGCACAAGGAAAGGGTCACCTTATGAAGCTCAAGGACAAGGTTGCGGTCATCACGGGGGCCGGCAGCGGCATCGGCCACGAAATTGCCCTGCACTTTGCGCGCGAAGGCGCCAATGTCGGCGTGTGCGACGTCAACATGGACGGTGCGAACAAAACCGTCGAGGAGCTAAAAAAGCTCGATGTTGGGGCCATCGCCGTGAAAATGGATGTGACGAGCGAGGCCGAGGTCAACGCAGGCGTCGATAAAATCGCGAAGGAATTCGGCACGATCGACGTTCTTATCTCCAATGCCGGCATTCAGATCGTCCATCCGATCGAGGAGTTCCCATTTGCCGATTACAAGAAGCTCATGGCGATCCATGTCGACGGCGCATTCCTTACAACCAAGGCATGCGTCAAATACATGTACAAGCAGAAGTCCGGCTCACTGATCTACATGGGCTCGGTACACAGCCACGAGGCCTCGCCGCTCAAGAGCGCCTATGTCGCGGCAAAGCACGCGATCCTTGGCCTTGGGCGCGTGATGGCGAAGGAAGGCGCGAAATACAATGTTCGTTCCAACGTGATTTGCCCGGGCTTCGTGCGCACACCGTTGGTCGACAAGCAAATCCCGGAGCAGGCCCAAGAGCTCGGCATTTCGGAAAAGGATGTGATCGAGAAGGTGATGCTCGTCGATACGGTCGATAAGCAGTTCACCACGACTGACGATGTCGCCAATCTCGCTGTGTTCCTGGCGAGCTTCGACACCAATGCGCTCACCGGCCAGTCGATCGTCGTCAGCCACGGCTGGCACATGATCTAGGAAGGGTTGATCTGTGATCACCTCTCCCTTCAGGGAGAGGTCGGCTCGACTCAAGCGCAGCGCAGAGTTGAGCCGGGTGAGGGTGAGGTTCAATGCGTGCAAGGACTCAGTACCCTCACCCTGCCCTCTCCCTGAAGGGAGAGGAATATGCGACGCAGAGTGGGGGAAGACATGCGGTTACTAAAGAGCGGACGCCCACTGTTCGCAATTATCGCGGCGGTAGCGTGCATCGCCGCGGCCTCACGCCAAAATGAAGCGGCGAATCATCCTGGCGATTATCATTTCGCCATCGCCTTCGATGGGATTGAGCGCCAATATGATCTTCATGTTCCGAAGAGCTACAGCGCGGACAAACCAGCGCCGCTGATTGTTGCGCTTCATGGCGGCGGCGGCGATGCCGATATCATGTCGAACGATGAATATTACGGCCTCATCTCCAAATCGGAGGCAGCAGGCTTCATCATCGCCTTTCCAAATGGCTTCAGCCGGTTCGGCGGCATGTTTGCGACGTGGAATGCCGGCAAATGCTGCGGCCGTGCACGAGATAAAAAAGTCGACGATGTCGGCTTCATCAAGTCCGTAGTCCAGCGCATTTCAACGCAAGCGAATGTCGATAGCCACAGGGTTTTTGCGATTGGCATGTCCAACGGCGGCATGATGGCTTATCGCTTGGCTTGCGATGCGCCTGAAGTGTTTCACGGCATCATGTCGGTCGCCGGCACTGACAACACCAACGAATGTCATTCTTCCCGGCCGGTTGCGATACTTCACATACATGCGCGCGACGATGACAAAGTGCTGTTCAATGGCGGTGCGGGCAATGTCTTTCGCCGTAACAAAGCGATTGTGAATGATTTCGTTTCGGTGAATGACACGATTGCGAAATGGGTTGCGCTCGACCATGCCGAAGCAGCGCCGCGTCGCGTGCTCAGTGTCGATGGCGCTGTGTGCGATCTTCACGTTGCACAAACTGGTGGCGCGCCGGTGGAGCTATGCGTGACCGACATAGGCGGCCACAGCTGGCCGGGCGGAAAGCGCAAGCCGCGACGCGACGCCTCCACGCCAAGCCAGGCGATCAATGCCGACGATGTTATGTGGAACTTCTTCTCAAGCCTGCCGGGCAACTAATCGTTGCCGTAGAGCAGCGCGTAAGCGTCGACTTTGCCGGATTCAACATCGGCTAATGGCGTTGGCGGATAGCCA
This sequence comes from Alphaproteobacteria bacterium, assembly GCA_049288095.1. Taxonomy (GTDB): domain Bacteria; phylum Pseudomonadota; class Alphaproteobacteria; order CAWBKL01; family CAWBKL01; genus CAWBKL01. The sequence goes on from JBAQHC010000095.1 coordinate 11,202, forward strand.
ACTGCCTGGCTGCCGCTTGCATGCCACGCATCGACGATCAAGTCGCGCAGCTCTGCTGCACCGGCAGCGAGCCGCGCGGTCGCAAACGCAATCTCCTCTTTATTCTTGGCCTTGAAGCTGCCCTTCTTCTCAATCGTGTAGAGCGGCGCAACCTGCGTATTTGTCGCGCGCAGATATTGCGCGGTCGCCGCCGCGATCTCGCATTTGCAGTCATGATAAGGCGGCATCGCCGCGAGCACGCTCGCCTCCGTCGCGTTGTCGCGCACGAAGGCGCCCTCGAACCGTGCGTGAATTCTCTCTTCGGTGAACTTGCTCGGGTTCGGTCCCGGTCCCCAGCCGTCATAATGCACGGTGACATGCAAAGGCTGGCTGCCGTCGCCGACATAATGCGCAAATTCCCCGATATCGCGCAGGATCAGTTGCTCGCGCCGCGAGGCGTCGGCATCGAGCCAAAAACGCTGCGCATCGCCTTTGGCGAACTGAACGCCCGCTTTCGCCGCGCGCCACAATGCGAAATCCCGCACGATTTGTTGCCAGTTATCGATGATGCTGTAAGGCAGCCAGCCCGATTTCGTGCTGTCTGTGCCCGCTGCCCGCAATGCCGACTCGTAATCCTCGCGTGTCACCGGCAGGGCGCTCAGAAGCGGCCCGCCATTGACGCGTCCGAAATCATCAAGATCGAGAAAATGCCCGGGGTCGCGCGCCCCGTCATGCGTGGCACCCGCGCCTTTCCACCGATCGGGCTCGCGCGCCAGTTCTCCCATCGCGGCAGCCGCCGCATCGCCGCGCAAGAACGCCGGCACTTCATCCGGCAGCGCTTTGATCGCATCCTCGCCGATCAGCCGATGCCCTGTCGCGCCCCACGCGCCTGCTTCATGCGGCGCAAGCGCAAAGCAAAGTGCAACGGCAGCTAGCCGGGCGGCATTTCGCATGAACGATCCCCAAGCGTGAAATCGGCGTGATTTATACGCTGCGGATGGTGACAAATCCGTCATCAAATCTGCGCTCGGAAGCGGCGCACTTTGGCGCGATTGCCGCACCCCTTCATGTCACACCAGCGCCGCGAGCCATTGCGCGTCTCATCCAGGAACAGCCATCCGCAAGTGTCGCCCGCGCACTCATGGAGGCGCGCAACATCGATATCAACGATGAGTTCACCCGCCGACCGCGCCGGCGCCCAGAGCGGAAGATCCAGCTCAATCTCGTCGCTCCAATCCCATTGAAAGCCCTTTGGCCCCTTCTTGATGCAAGCATGCGCGAGCGCCTCGCCGAGTTCGCGATTGATGAGCGCAAGATGATCAAGCTTAGGCGGCCTGCCTTTGATCAGCGTCTTGAAAGCGTCATGCATTGCTTCGCGCAGGAGGATCGCTCGCTTAAGCACCTTTTCCGCGTGCCCCGGATGCTCGTTCGCCTCCCGTTTCAGCGCATCGAACTGAGCCTTTGTGACGAACCCGCCGACATGGGCCCATTCAAGGAGATCGGCGTAAGCGTTGAGCTTTTCATTCGCAACGGCGCCGCGCAGGCCGCCCACCGTGTTGACGAAATCAAGGCACGGACGGCCAGCGATGAAATCGGACTTATCGAACATCTCGCCTCACTCACCCAGGCCAGCACGTGCTGGCCGTCACAAACTATATGTAACCTTCAAAATGGCCATTGACAAGTTACACGTGCCAGGGCTTGATGAAACTGTCAAATATGGTCTTAGTAGGTTACAGGGAATCCGCCATGCTCGCCTCGCACATCCGCCCATTCTCGATCGACATCCCCCAAGCCCGGCTCGCCGATCTCAGATCGCGGCTCGAGCAGACCCGCCTTCCCGATGCCATCGAGGAGGGTGGCTGGGAACGCGGCGCGAGCTTGAGCTACATGCGCGCGCTGAAAAATTTCTGGCTCAATCACTTCGATTGGCGCGCCGAGGAGAAGAAGCTCAATCGCTTCCCGCAATTCGTCGCCAATGTCGACGGCTACGACATTCACTTCATTCATGTGCGCGGCAAGAGCGCGAACCCTTTGCCAATCGTCTTGACTCATGGCTGGCCGTCGAGCTTCGCCGAGTTTGCAAAGCTCATTCCGCTGCTCACGAATCACTGTTGCCGCGGCGCCGATCCGGACCAGGCGTTCGACGTGATCGTGCCTTCAATGCCCGGCTACGGATTTTCATCGCGCCCGACGCGAGCCGGCGTAACGCCGCAAACCGTCGCCGAATTGTGGCTGAAGCTCATGACCGAAGTGCTCGGTTACGACCGCTTCGTTGCGCATGGCGGCGATATCGGCGCTGGCGTCACCAACCGCTTGGGGCGCATCGGCGGCGACCATGTGATCGCGATTCATGCGATGGCAACGCCGCATCTCGGCCTTGGCAAAAACCATCCGGACCTAAGCGCCGACGAGCGCGGCTTCATCGAGCTCAACGAACAATGGGACGAAGAGGAAGGCGCCTATGCGCATCAGCAGCGCACGCGCCCGCAAACGCTCGCCATGGGATTGAATGACTCACCAATTGGCCTCGCCGCCTGGATCGTCGAGAAATGGCGCACCTGGAGCGATTGTGGCGGCGACATCGGCGCGCGCTTCTCGATGGATGAGCTTCTGACCAATGTCTCGATCTATTGGTTCACCGAAACCATCGGCGCGTCGATGAACATGTATTACGAGTCGGCACACGCGCCGGCGCAGCGCTCAAACGGCAAGATCGAGACTCCCGCGCGCCTCTTCCTCACGCGCGAAGCGGTCGATCTTGCCCCGCGCGAGTATGCGGAGCGCGCTTATGCAAATTTGTCCTACGGGCGCACCGAGCGCGGCGGGCATTTCCTCGCAAGCGAGGAGCCGGAGCTTTTGGCGCGGGAACTGCGTGGCTTTTTCCACGCTTTCCGTTAGGCAAACGGAACGGCTGTCATATGCCTGTGACAATGCGCACGCTGAAGGTCGGGATTTTGGGTTGACAAGATCCCATCGAGCGCCTATATTATGCTCACATCGAGTATAAGTCCACGCCGTTTCGC